>JBGTSL010000022.1:0-11829 GCA_041940325.1 Brevundimonas sp. | reverse complement strand
GGCGAGCCACGATCTCGACATCAGGGGCGCCGGGAATCTCCTGGGCGATGCGCAGTCCGGCCATATCCGCGAGGTGGGCGTCGAGCTGTACCAGCAGATGCTGGAGGACGCGGTGGCGGAACTGCGCCAGGCGGGCGAGGGTGGGGGCGTGGTCGATCGCGGCTGGTCGCCGGCCATCAATGTCGGGGCGGCGGTGCTGATCCCCGAGGACTATGTGCCGGACCTGAACGTGCGGCTGAGCCTGTATCGGCGGCTGTCGGACGCCGAGAACACCGAGACGCGCGAGGCGCTGGCGGCCGAGCTGATCGACCGGTTCGGGCCGCTGCCGGATGAGGCCAAACAGCTGCTGCGCATCGTCGGCATCAAGGCCAACTGCAAGACGGCCTGCGTCGAGCGCATCGACGTGGGGCCGAAGGGTGCGGTGCTGACGCTGCGCAACAACGAATTCCCCAATCCGGCGGGGCTGGTCGGGCTGATCCAGAAGAACCACGCCTTCTGGAAGATCCGGCCGGACCAGAAAATCGTGGTGAAGGGCGACTGGGACACGCCGGAGGACCGGCTGAAGGTCGCCGAACGGATCACCTCCGATCTGGCGCGCGTGGCCGGGGCGGCCTGAGGTGGAGATCCGGGAGGCGACGGAGGCCGACTGGCCGGCGATCTGGGGCATCGTGGAGCCGGTCATTCGGGCCGGCGAGACCTTCACCTATCCGCGGGAGGCGGACGAGGCGTTGGGGCGGGCGCTGTGGATGCCGGCGCCGCCGGGCGTGACGCTGATGGCGGTCGGGGACGGAAGGGTGCTGGGCACGGCCAAGACCGGCCCGAACCAGATGGGGCCGGGGTCACACGTGGCGACCGCCAGCTTCATGGTCGCGACGGATGCCCGCGGACGCGGCGTCGGCCGGGCGCTATGCGAGGCGGTGATCGTGAGGGCGAGGGCGGACGGATACCGCGCCATGCAGTTCAACGCCGTGGTCGAGACGAACCGGTCCGCCGTCCACCTGTGGAAGGCGCTGGGCTTCGGGATCGTCGGCACGGTCCCGGAGGCCTCCGCCCACCCGACCGAGGGGCTGGTCGGGCTGCATGTCATGCACCGGCGGCTTTGACCTAGCAGCCCGGCTGGGCGGTCTCGAAACGCTCGTCCCACCATGCCTGCCAGCGGGCCTGCAGATCGGCGAGGGCGGCGTCCGACTGGCCGTAGGTGGTCAGGGTCAGCATGGTGAAGCCGCTCGGTTTCTTTTCGGTCGGCGGCTGGTCGACGACGATCAGCAGGCCGTCGCCCCAGGCGTCGACGGTGACCCCGATCTGGTGGCGGGCGGTGAACCAGACCTCGCCGGACGCCTGCGGCTCAGGTCCGAGCGGACCGGACCACGGCTCACCCGCCGCGGGAGCGGCGTCGAGGCCGAGCAGCGAGCGGCCGAGCCCGTCGACGCGCGGCGGGCCGGAGAAGAAGATCGTACGGCGCGGCTTCAGGCCGTGGCGGGCGAAGGCGAAGGCCAGCTGCCAGGTGAAGGAAATCCAGCCTTCGATCATGCCGTCGAAGACGTCGGACCAGTCGCCGGCGGGGGCGGAGCGCACCACGCGGACGATGCTGGCGTCGCCGCGCGCCTCGACCTCATAGCGATCGTTGACGCCGACGAAGGTGACGGTGCGGGCAGCTTCGTCGGCCTCGGCATGGGTCACGAAGATGAAGTCGATCTCGTCCTTCAGGGTGTCGGCGTCCCAGCCGAACCAGTCCCTGATCTTCGCCGGATCGCGCAAGGCGGCCCAGACCGCATCGGCGGGGGCTGGGACGGTGACCTCGACGAGGACGTGGTCTTCCGTCGGCTTGGCGGCTTCGGTCATGGTTCAGTTCCTCAAGGGAGGGGATTTCGGAACCGCCGGATGGGCGGCGGCGGTGAGGCGGTAGCGGCGACCCTTCGGGGCCGCGTATTTGCGGGCGAGACCGGCGACGGCGGCGCTGACCTCCTCGGTGAAGGCGTCGAAATCGGCGGGTGTGGCGAAGACGACATCCGCCTCGACCGTCAGGGTCAGCAGACGCGCGCCTTCGGCGGCGGCGTCCTGGCGCATGCGGGCGACCTCGCGGACGATCGTCGAGGCGGTCGATATCAGATGATCGGCGGCGTGGCGGTCCTGGGCCTCGACGGCGTCCGGATCGGGCGGGGCCTGCATCAGGGCCGGATCGAGGACATGATCGCGGGCCGCGACGAACAGGCGTTCAGTGAAGCCGCGTTTGCGGCGCTCGCCTGCCGGCTGCACCAGGCCGGCGCCTTCGAGGGCGCGCAGGTGGTAGCCGATTTTCTGGCGCGGCATGCCGAGCTGCTCGGCCAGGCCCGCCGCCGAGGCCGGTTCGGCGAGGGCGCTCAGGATGCGGCGGCGGATCGGGGCCAGCGCCAGCAGGGCGGTGTCCAGGTCGTCGAGCAGGGCTGAGGGACGGGCCGTCATCGCCCGGACCTTGTATTAGACAAATGTAGTTGTCAATTGGGGGCGGCGGTCGAGCGGATGTCCGCCGAGGCGCGTTCGAGCACCGCCGCTGGCGATTCCCCGGGCGCCACCTCGGCCACGCCGACTTCGAACTCGACGACGAAGGGCGAGCGGTCGGGGCCGGCGTCGAAGGCGGTGCAGCCGATGACGGCGGCGATCCGGTCCGCCGCGATCCGGGCGGCCGGGCCCCGGGTGGCGGGAAGGGCGAGGGCGAAGACGTCGGGCGACAGACGCGCCGCCGTATCCTCGGTTCGGATCAGGCGGGACACCATGGCCCCGATCTGGGGCAGGGCGCGGTCCAGCCAGCCGTCCTTGCGGGCCTCGATCACCGGCGGGGTTTCCGAGACGCGAAGGACGACGACCGACAGAGGACGACGGCGCTGGCGGGCGCCCTCGGCGACCCGGGCCAGATGGCTGGCGAACAGTTCGGGGGTGAACAGGCCGGTGGCCGGATCGGTCAGGCCGGATCCCCGCGCGCTCTCCAACGCCTTGCGGATGGCCACATGGCGGCGGTGATGGCGGGCGAGGGCGACGATGCGCTCGGCGGTCTCCTCTTCCGGGGTGTCGGCGGCGGCGACGTCGGCGAAGCCGCGATTGTAGAGTTCGGACAGGTTTATCTCGCCGGAGCCGCGCAGATAGAGCACCGCCGGGATGTGGTAGAGGCGGGTGTTGCGCTTCATGCCCGAAGCGATCGACAGGGCCGGGGCGTGGTCTTCAGCGCCCCACAGCACGGCGGCGTCGAACGGCCGCTCGTGAAGATAGTCGAAGGCCGTGTAGGGCGTCGGCGCGGCGACTACCTCGCAGCCACGGGCGACCAGGGCGTTGGACAGGGCGAGGAAATGGCGGTCGGGCTTTCCCGCAGCCAGCACCCGCAAAGGGCTGGCGTCGATCTCCGCAGGGGGGAGAGGCTCGCCCCGGGCGGCGAAGGTCGCCTCGCGCAGGATGACCTCTTCCTCGGCGATGGCGGCGCGGACGAGGTTCTCGAGACGAAGCGCCGCTTGGGCCGCGTGCGGCGGACCGGACATGGCGATGTCGGCGACGCCCGGGGACCAGGCGGCCGCCTCCGGGCCGATGGCCATGATCGGCAGCCGGCGCGGCGACACCGTCTGGCGCAGGGCGGCGACGCCTTCGGCGGCGTCGGGCAGGCGAGCGTCGAGAATCACTGTCTCGAGCGGCCAGTCGATCAAAACCTGCACGGCGCCGGCCAGCGTGCGCGCCGTGACCGTCCGCCAGCCCAGCGCGTCCAGACCCTGGCACAGGGACCCGATCAGGTCGTCATCCGGAGCGACGACCAGAATGCGCGGATCGGAAGTCAAGGCGATGTCTCCAGCAGCCCCCCACCCGGGCCGCGATCTCAAGGCCGCGGACCATAGCGAGGGTCGGCGTCGCGAGGCAACCGGCGCCGTCCGCCTTTCCCCAGCCGCGAATTACGTTAAAGGGAACCGCTTCGGGGCGGGTCAGGACACCGGTTTGCAGGCCAGCAAGGATATCGAAGACGCTGTGCGCTGGGCGACGCCCGCGCTGTGGGGCCGCCTAGCGGTCAAGGCGTTCGGGCGCAGCTGGGGCCGGGACGTCATGCTCTACACCGGTGGCGTGTCCTTCTTCGCCCTGCTGGCGGTCTTCCCCGCCATCGCCATCCTGATCGGCTTCTACAAGGCGGTGCTGTCGATCGGGCAGGTCAGCGAACAGGCGGCGGCGCTGGCCGACGTCATGCCGCACGCGGCGCGCGCCATCTTCATGACCGAGATCGAGCGGCTGGCGAACGCCTCGGCGCGCACGGTTTCGGCCCAGAGCGCCTTCGCCCTGATCATCGGCGGTTATGCGGCGCACAGGGGCTTCAAGGCCTTGCTGGCTGGATTGAACCTGATCCATGACGAAAGCGAACCGCACGGATTTCTGAAATTCAACCTGCTGGCCTTCTTCGTGGCCCTGTTCGCATTCGCTCTGTTCACGGTCGTCTCCGGCGCCGTGGTCACCTCGCGGCTATTGGCCCACACCGGCCCGGGCGCCGCGGCGGACGGCGGGGGCGGCCTGTCGCTGGTCGGCCTGTGGCCTGCCCTCGGCCTCGGCGTGGGCCTTACCATGCTGTACCGCTACGCCATGTCGCACCGGACGCCAGTGGCCTGGTTTCCCGCCATCGTCGGCGGGGTGGTGGCGACGGTGATGTCGACGATCTCGTCCTGGCTGTGCGCCATCTATGTCGAGCAGATCGCCCCGCTGGGCGCGACCTACGGCTCAGTCGGCGCCATCGTAGTGCTACTGATCTGGCTGTCGTGGAACGTCAACGCCATCTTCTACGGCGGGGCCTTCGCCACCGAGATGGAGATCGTCCAGCGCTCCATGGACGCGCCCGAACTCGAACCAGCCGATCCTCTGCCGGACTCGGTCGTCAGCCTGTCGGAGCGGCGGGCGTCTCGACCACGATAGTCAGGACGCCGGCGGCCTCGTCGATCAAGACTACGCGCCCGCCGACACTGGCCATCAGATGCGGCACGTCGATGCGGGCCATGGGATCCGTCGCCAGCAGGGTCAGCCGCGTTTCGGGCGCGGCCTCGCGCAGGGCCTTCTGAAGCTTCAGGCTGGGAGTCGGGCAGCGGTGGCCGCGAGCGTCGACGATCATGCGCCGATCCGGTCCAGCAGCAGCGCCAGGGCGACGCGGACGCTATCGAGGCGGACGGCCTCGCGCCCGATATCGCCGAAGCGCCGTTCGACATGGATCAGGCCGCCGGGGCCGACGGCGGCGAGATGAACCAGGCCGACAGGCTTGTCGGCCGAGCCGCCGCCCGGACCGGCGACGCCGGTGACGGCGACCGAGACCTGGGCCGCCGAGCGATCCAGCGCACCTACGGCCATGGCCCGGGCCACGGATTCGGAGACAGCGCCGTGGCGATCAATCAGATCCGCTGGAACGCCGAGCATCTCGCTCTTGGCGGCGTTGCTGTAGGTCACGAAGCCGCGCTCGACCACGGCCGAGGATCCCGCGACCGCCGTCAGGGCTCCGGTGACGAGGCCACCGGTGCAGCTCTCGGCGGCGGCCACCATCAGCCCTCGCGCGGAGGCGGTCTCGACGACCCGGCGGGCCAGGCTTTCGATATCGGCGGGAAACATCAAACGGGGCCTTCCGAAGGGGCGGCGAGTCGGTTCAGGGTGGCGCGATGCGCCGCGGCGGCGTCAGCATACGGGGCGGGCATGAGCGACACCACTGGCGACTCCGGGGTATCGGCCCGGCCCGTCGATCGCGTGACCCCGCTGCTGTTCGCGGCTGCGATCTTCACCTCCGCCTCGCTGGTCTTCGTGGTCCAGCCGATGGTCACCAAGCTGGTGCTGCCGATGCTCGGCGGATCGCCGGCGGTGTGGAACACGGCGATGGTGTTCTTCCAGGCCGCGCTGCTGGGCGGCTACCTCTATGCGCATCTGCTGCAGCGGATCGCCTCGATCAAGCTGCAGGTGGGCGTCCATCTGGCGCTGCTGCTGCTCGCCGCCCTGTTCCTGCCGCTGCGGATCAACGGCTGGCTCGGCGACCCCGATCCGGCCGCCCCGATCGGCTGGCTGCTGGCGACGCTGGCGCTGTCGGTCGGGGCGCCCTTCGCCGTGCTGTCGGCGACGGCGCCGCTGCTGCAGGCCTGGTTCGCGCGGGTGCGGGCCGGCTATCCGGATGGCAAGAACCCCTACGTCCTCTACGCCGCATCCAATCTCGGCAGCTTCCTGGCCTTATTGTCCTATCCGTTCGTAATCGAGCCGCTGACCAATCTGGCCGGGCAGCGGATGGGCTGGACCGGGGGATACTGGCTCTTCCTGTTGATGGTGGCGGCCCTGGCCTTCGTGGTCTGGAGCCGGCGTCTCGACCGCACCGCCGAGCCCGCGCCCCTGCAGGCGACGCCGATGATACCGTGGCGCGAGAAGGTCATCCTGGTCCTGCTGGCCGCCGCGCCGTCCAGCCTGATGCTGGGGGTGACCGCACACCTCAGCACCGACGTGGCCTCGGCTCCGTTCCTGTGGGTCATCCCGCTGGCGCTCTATCTGCTGACCTTCGTCATCGCCTTCCAGACCCGGCCGTGGATCCCCTTGCCGATCACCTTGGTGGTGCAGGGCGCCCTCGGCGCCATGGTGGTGCTGATCGTGGCCTTCCGGACGCTGGATATCCGCATCGCCTTTGTGATTCACATCCTCGCCTTCTTCTTCGCTGCCCTGCTGTGCCACCAGATGCTGGCGAGGCGCCGGCCGCCGCCGGACCGGTTGACCGAGTTCTACCTGCTGCTGTCGCTGGGCGGCGTGCTCGGCGGCGCCTTCACCGCCCTGGTGGCGCCGGTGATCTTCAATCTGGTCTGGGAATATCCGCTGATGCTGGTGCTGGTCGGTCTCGCGCGACCGTGGGACCGACGGAAGCTGCGCGGTGAGGAGATCGGAGCCCTGGTCGCCGTCGCCGTCCTGTCGGGCGGCGTGGCGGCCCTGTCGTGGTGGATGACCGTCGATCCCGGCGCCTGGGCGGCCCTGTGGCGGATCATTCCGCTGTTCCCGCTGCAGAGTCTGTGCATGGTGATCCTCGGGCCGGCGGTGATCTGCGCCTTCCTGCTGCGCGACCGGGCCCAGGCCTTCACGGCGGCCCTGCTGATGATCGGCCTGTCCGCACAGTTCGTGACCCGGGGCTATGAGGACAGCTATGCCGAACGAAGCTTCTTCGGCGTCATGCGGGTGGCGGTGCAGCAGGATGAGCGGCTCGGCGGCGACATTCACATTCTGACGCACGGGACCACATGGCACGGGGCGCAGGCCCGGGACGCCCGCTTCGACTGCCAGCCGTCGATGTACTACCACCCCCTGACTCCGATCGGGCAGTCGACCGAGATCGTCCAGACGCGCGGGCCCGCCCGGATCGGCGTGGTTGGCCAGGGCTCCGGAACCATGGCGGCCTACAAGCGCGGCCAGGACTCGATGACCTTCTTCGAGATCGATCCGATGGTGGATCGAATGTCCCGCGACCCGCGCTGGTTCACCTACATCTCGGACTGCGCGGTCGGCGAGATAGATACGGTTCTGGGCGACGCCCGTCTGACGCTGGAGGACCAGCCGGCGGGGAGCTACGACCTCCTGATCATCGACGCCTTTTCGTCCGACGCGGTGCCGACCCACCTGCTGACGGTCGAGGCCATCGAGGGCTATCTGCGGCTTCTGAAGCCCGAGGGCGTCGTGCTGCTCCACCTGTCGAACCGCAATCTCGAAATCGTGCTGCCGACCGTCGCGGCGGCGAAGACGCTGGGCCGCCCGGCCCTGCACGGTCTCTATGTGGAGGACAACTCCATGCCGCAGATGGCCATCGCCTCGACGGAGGCCGTGGTGATCTCGCCGACCGAGGCCGGCCTCGCCGACTTCCGCGGCAAGCCGAACTGGCGCGAGGCTCCGGTGACGACGGTTCGTCCGTGGACCGATGACTACGTGAACCTGTTCGGGGCGCTGTGGCGATCGTTCCGCCCGCCGCCCGAGCGGCCCTGATTAACCGGGCAGGTCGATCGTCGCCACGGCCTGGGCGGCGAGGCCTTCGCCGCGGCCGGTGAAACCCATGGCCTCGGTGGTGGTCGCCTTGACGCTGACAGCGTCGAGCGGCAGCGACAGCAGGGCGGCGAGGCGTTCGCGCATGGCCTGACGATGCGGCTTCACCTTGGGCCGCTCGCAGATCAGGGTGACGTCGACATTGACCAGCCGCCCGCCGCGGGCGTGCAGCCGCTCGACGGCGTGGACGAGGAAGCGGTCGGACGAGGCGCCCTTCCACTGCGGATCGGAGGGCGGGAAATGGTCGCCAATATCGCCGTCGCCCATGGCCCCGAGGATGGCGTCGGTCAGGGCGTGAAGGCCGGCGTCGGCGTCGGAATGGCCGATCAGGGTCTCGTCGTGGACGATCTCGACCCCGCACAGCCAGACCGAGGATCCGGGCCCCCATCGATGGGCGTCGAAGCCCTGACCGACGCGGGTCCGGCGGGGGATCAGGGCCTCGGCCATGGCGAAATCCTCGGGGAAGGTGAGCTTCATCAGACGGGGGTCGCCGGCGACAATGCGGACGCGGCCGCCGGCGCGCTGGACCACGGTCGCCTCGTCGGTGGCGATTTCGCCGGCCGGCCAGGCGGCCCAGGCGTCAACGAGCGTCCGGTAACGGAAGCTCTGCGGCGTCTGGGCCCGCCACAGGCCGTCGCGGTCGACGGGATCGGCCATCAGGCCGTCGGCGGCGCGGCGCAGACTGTCGGCCACGGGGAGAGCGGGCAGGGCGCCGTCGGCGTCGGCCAGCGCCTCCAACGTTCTTCGGATCACGTCCAAACCCAGCAGGGGGCGGGCGGCGTCGTGGATCAACACCGGGCGATTGTCCGGACCGCCGAGCACCGTCAGGCCGTTCCGGACCGAGTCCGCGCGAGACTCGCCACCCGTGACCAGCCGCCAGCCCGTCAGGCCCGCCAGCGCCTCGGCGGCCTCGGCCGCGGCCCCGTCCGGAATGACCACGATCAGGTCTTCCGCCCCCGCCGCCAGCAGGGCCTCGACCGACCAGCGAACTGCCGGCTTGCCGGCCAGACCGCGCCACTGCTTCGGGCCGCCGGCGCGAGAACCGGAACCGGCGGCGACCACGATGGCGGCGAAGGCGGGGAGGGGCGAGGTCATCCCGGCCTTCTAATCGCCGCCGTCGTGCTTGACGAGGGCGGCCGAAGCGGCGGTAAGGGGCCGATGGCGTCTGGCGTGCAGATCGGCGACGTGTGGGTGCCCGGACGGGTGCTGACCGCGCCCATGACCGGGATTACCGACCTGCCGTTCCGGCGGTTGGCCTCGCGGCTGGGCGCGGCCTATGTCGCCACCGAGATGGTCGCCGCCGCCGAACTGGCCCGGGCGCGACCGGACGTGGTGCGTCGGGCGGCGGTCGGCGAGGGGCTGCCCCTCACGGTGATCCAGCTGGTCGGGCGCGATCCGGCGGCCATGGCGGAGGGCGCGCGCATGGCCGAAAGGGCCGGTGCCGACATCGTCGATCTGAATTTCGGCTGTCCGGCCAAGGAGGTCACGGGGTCCGCCTGCGGTTCGGCTCTGATGCGGACGCCGGACCTGGCCTGCCGCCTGATCGAGGCGGCGGCCGAGGCGACCTCGCGCCCCGTAACCGTCAAGATGCGGCTGGGCTGGGACGACGCCAGCCGCAATGCGCCGGAACTGGCCCGGCGGGCCGAGGCGCTGGGCGTCAAGGCGGTGACGGTGCATGGCCGCACGCGGCAGCAGTTCTACACGGGCGTCGCCGACTGGCGCGCCGTCGGCGAGGTCATGGCGGCGGTGAGCGTGCCGGTCATCGTCAACGGCGACATCGTCACGGCGGAGGACGCGCGGGCGGCGCTCGACCAGTCCGGCGCGGACGCCCTGATGCTGGGGCGCGGCGTTTACGGGCGGCCGTGGCTGGCGGCGCATCTGGAGCGGGCGCTGGCGGACGGGACGGTGATGGAGGAGCCGGGCGTCGAAGAACGGCTGGCGATCGTCATCGAACACCTGCGGGCCTCCGTGGCTTTCTACGGCATGCCGCTGGGATTGAAGATGTTCCGCAAACACCTCGGCTGGTATGTCGAGCAGGCCCCTTGGCCGCCCGATCCGCTGGAGCGCCGGGCGGCCAAGGCGCGGCTGTGCCGACTGGACACGCCGGAGCAGGTCGAGGCGGCGCTGGCCGAGCTGTGGCGACCACTGACGCATTCCGGCAACTCGGCTGTTGATATCGGGCCACAGTTCGCCGAAGCTGGAGCGGCATGACGGACGCGCCTTCTCCCGCAGCCGAAACCGACGCCGTCCCGCTTCGGGGCCCGGCGCGCTGGTTCGCCGGCTGGTCCGAAGAACGCCGCCGCAACACCTTCCTGATCGCCTACACGGTCGCCTTCCTGACCACAGCCGCAGCCATCTGGCTGGTGGCTGTCGCGCCCGGCTCCACCGGCGAGGGCGCGCGCGGTATCGCCAGCCAGGCCGTGTTGGTCGTTCTGGGAGTCAATCTGCTGCTGATCGGCGGGCTCGCGCTGGTCGTCGGGCGGCGGGTGTTCCGGCTCTTCCAGCAGCGGACCCACGCCGGGGCGAGGCTGCACCTGCGTTTCGTGACCCTGTTCTCGCTGGTGGCCCTGGTGCCGGCCATCCTGATCGCCCTGGTGTTCGGCGTGCTGGTCAACCGCGGGGTCGACCAGTGGTTCAGTGACAATGTGAAAGGGGCGGTCGACAATGGCGCCAATATCGGTCGCGCCTACACCAGCGACGTATCCGCCGAGATCGATGGCGACCTGGCCGTCATAGCCGAACAGCTCGAAGGCATACGCCCGCTGTTCGGCAATCCGATCCAGTTCTCGGACGCCCTTGCGCAGGTTGGGCAGTTGTTCGGCTATCCGGCCATCTACATCATTGGCGCAGACGGCGCGGTTCTGGCCAGCGGCGAGGGTCCGGACGCGCCGCCCTATATGGCCCCGCCGCCCGCAGCGCTCGAAGAAGCTGCGGCGGGCGAGGAGCCGTCGGTTCAGCAGCCGACGCGAGACCCCGATGCGGTACGGGGTCTGGCGGCGTTTCCGGCCTATGGCGACGCCTATCTCTACGTGGTCCGACCGCTGCGTCCGGGCCTGTTCGACCAGTTGGCGTCGGCCGAGCAATCCATCGTCGCCTATCGCGAGGCTGAGGAGAGCCGCGAGCGTATCCAGGCCGCCTTCGCGTTGAGTTACGTCGAGACGGCCCTTCTGGTGCTGGTTGGCGCAGTCTGGCTGGGCATGTCGGCCGCGAGCGCGATATCGGCCCCGATCGGCCGTCTGGTGGAAGCGGCCGACCGCGTCGCCGGCGGCGATCTTTCCGCCCGGGTCGCCGGGGACGACGGTCCGGGAGAGATCAAGAACCTCAACGCCGCCTTCAACCGGATGACCGGGGACCTTGAGGCGCAGCAGGCCGCGCTGAGGGCGGCCAGCGAGGAGGCCACCGGCCGGACGCGTTTCATCGAGACCGTGTTGTCCGGCGTCTCGGCCGGGGTGATCGGCGTTGACCGGCAGCGCCGCGTATCCGCCATCAACGACAGCGCAATCGAGCTTCTGGGGTTGTCCAGCGACGCGGAAATCATCGGTCGCCCGCTGGCGAAGGCGGCGCCGGAATTGGGTGAACTGGCTGGCCGGGCCGAAGCCCACATCGAGGAAGAGATCGACGTCAGCCGCGACGGCGAGACGCGCCGCCTGAGGGTGCGGATCGAGGGCGGCCTCGGCGGCGAGATGGTCCTGACCTTCGACGACATCACCCGGCTGGTCACCGCCCAGCGCAACGCCGCCTGGCGCGACGTGGCGCGGCGCATCGCCCACGAGATCAAGAATCCGCTGACCCCGATCCAGC
>JBGTSL010000021.1:0-11831 GCA_041940325.1 Brevundimonas sp. | reverse complement strand
CACCCGGCTTCAGGTCGAGCATCCGGTGACGGAGCTGATCACGGGGGTGGATCTGGTCGAGCAGATGATCCGGTCGGCGTGGGGGGAGAAGCTCCAGTTCCAGCAGAAGGATGTGAAGATCGACGGCTGGGCGATCGAGAGCCGGGTGTATGCGGAGGATCCGTACCGGGGCTTCCTGCCCAGCATCGGGCGGCTGGTCCGCTACGACACGGCCGAGGAGGGCGAGCACGAGGACGGCTACGTCGTCCGCAACGACTCGGGCGTCCGCGAGGGCGACGAGATCTCGATGTACTACGACCCGATGATCGCCAAGCTGTGCGCCTGGGGCCCGACCCGCGACGCCGCCATCGACGGCATGGCCCGGGCGCTGGAGGACACCCACCTGCAGGGCGTCGGCCACAATGTGCCCTTCCTGGCGGCGGTCATGGACCAGCCGCGCTTCCGCAGCGGCCATCTGTCGACCAGCTACATCAAGGACGAATTCCCCGACGGCTTCCACGGCCTGCCGCCGACGCGGCGCCAGAGCGACATCCTGATCGCCGCCGCCGCCGCGATGAACGAGATCCTGACCGAACTGTCCGGCGACCCCAGCAACCGCACCGACTGGGTCGTCCTCGTCGACCGCGAGGCCCACGGCGTCACCCTGTCCTATGACGACGACGAGGCCCTGACCCTCCGTCTCCTCCCCCCCTCGGGGGAGGGGGACCCCGACCCGAAGGGCAGCGCGAAGCCTGAAGGGATGGAGGGGTCCGACGAGCCGCCCCGGTTCCTGCGCCTGTCGGACATCGACTGGCGCCCCGGCCTGGCCCAGTTCCGCGCCACCCTCGACGGCGAGCCCTTCACCGCCGAGGTCGCCCGCGTCGCCGACGGCTATCTCATCCGCCACCGCGCAGCCCGCGCCCGCGTCCGCGTCCTGACCCCCGCCGTCGCCGCCCTCTACGCCCGCCTGCCCGAGAAACAGGCCGCCGACACCTCCAAACTGATCCAGTCCCCCATGCCCGGCCTCGTCGTCGCCATCCCGGTCGCGGTCGGCCAGGAGGTCAAGACCGGCGAAACCGTCGCCATCATCGAGGCCATGAAGATGCAGAACATCCTCAAGGCCGAGCGCGACGGGGTGGTCAAGGCGGTCAGCGCCAGCGCCGGCGACCCGGTGGCGGCGGACGATGTGCTGGTGGAGTTTGAATAGGGGCGGCCAGTCTCGCGCTTTCGGGGAGCGCCATGAGTCTGAAAGACAAGCTGTTCGGTTTCGACGGCCGCTTGCGCCGGCAGGACTGGTGGCTGGCGGTCATCGGGCTCGGGGTGATTCAGTCTTTGGCCGTCGCTCTGCTGACGGAGGCCCTCCTCGGCCCGGCGACCTATACATTCCGCGACGCCTTCGCCGGAGAACCGCCGGTTCTGGATCCGCGTCAGACAGCGATTTCGGTCGCCATGGCGCTGGTGTTCGCCTGGCCGATTCTGGCGCTGGCGACCAAACGGGCCCACGACCGCGACCGAAGCGCCCGACTGACGATCGGATTGCTGGTCGTGAGCTGGGGCCTGAGCCTCGCTCCGGGGTGGGTTTACGACGTGATGGTCAGCGGCCGCTGGGGCGACACGCCGGTCGACACGGCTCTCGCGGGTCTCGGCGTCGGCATCAGCCTTACCAAGCTCTGGCTGATCGTCACCCTGGGCTTCCTCGACGGCACGCCCGGCCCGAACCGCTTCGGCCCCTCGCCGAAGGGGATCGGCGCGGATGCGGCCGCGGCGCCCGGCTAGAGGCGCCCCGCCTTGTCCGCCCGGCTCATCCGCGCCAAGGTCGACGCCTGTATTCTGGAGATCCGAGATGCGCCTGCCCCTGACCCTCGCCGCCGCCGCCCTCGCCGCCGGTGCCCTGGCCCTCCCGGCCGGCGCCCAGACTGCCCCGGCCGGAGAGGGCCAGTACGAGGACGCCCTCCGCCGCATGATCACCGAGACCGCCGCCGGCGCCTGCCCCGCCGACGTCATGGCTGGCCCCCTGCTCGCCGCCTGCGAACAGCAGCTGCCCCAGATGTCCGCGGGCCTCGCCGGCCTCGGCGCCATCGAATCGATCACCTTCGTCCGCGCCGAGGACCGCGACGACGGCCGGCTGGAGACCTACGCCGTCACCTTCGCCGGCGGCCAGACCCTCAACTGGGGCATCGGCGGGGAGAAGGGCGGCAAGTTCGAGGTGGCCTTCGCCGGGGGGTGAGGCGGCGGCCCGGCCTAAACAGAAGGCGATCAGGACAGGCCGCGGGAAGTGACCCCCGTCCAACGGTCCGGCGGCTCGCGCCGCCGTCGATCCCTCCTGCCACCGTCGATTTCGGCTTCATGGACCGATGCGTGCTAGGGTCGTCGCACACAATCAACAGATGAGCGTCACGATGAACGGTCTCCGCGCGACCAGCCCTGCCGCCGACCGCCTTGATGATCCCCGGATGAGGGCATCGAAGGGTGACGGACCGGTCGCCGTGATCGCCGATCCGGAAGACCGCGGCGGACCGGGTAACGGTCTCCCATCGCTGACGCCGTTCGACGCCGCCTTCCAGTTGACCCGCAGCAATCTGAGCTGGACGTCCGCGCCCGGCCAGCCCGCCACGGTCAACTATGCCTTCCGGCTCTCCGCGACCACATTGCCGGACGGCGCCTTCGGCTTCTCCCGGTTTTCCGCCGAGCAGATCGCCGCGACGGAACTTGCCCTGGCGGCGTGGTCGGATGTCGCCAACATCACTTTCAGCCGGGTCAACGACCTCGGCAGCCAGTATTCGAACAGCGCCACCATCCTGTTCGCCAATTACGCATCGGGGTTCGATGGGGCGGCCGCGTTCGCCTACCTGCCGGGTTCCGCGAATGCGGCCGCCAGCGCTGGCGACGTTTGGGTGAACAGCTCCCTCTCGTACAACGCCAGCCCGCAGATGTTCGGCTACGGCCAGCTCACGCTGGTGCACGAGATCGGCCACGCGATCGGACTGAGCCACCCCGCCTCGTACAACGCGGGCGGCGGCCAGACTTTCAGCTACGGTAACAACGCCGGCTATATGGAGGACTCAAACCAGTACACGGTCATGAGCTACTTCAGCGAGCGGGAGACCGGCGCGGACTTCCGCATCGACCGCAATGGCCCCGCGTTCTACGCCTCTGCGCCGATGATGGACGACATCATTGCGGCGCAGCGCCTGTACGGCGCGAATCTCGACACCCGCACGGGGGACACGGTCTACGGCTTCAACTCCAACGCCGACCGCCCCTGGTTCTCGGCCACAGCCGGATCGCCGCTGGTGTTCTGCGTGTGGGACGCCGGGGGAATCGACACCTTCGACTTCTCCGGATTCGCCCAGGGGGGCGTCATCGACCTGCGCCAGGGCGCCTTCTCCAGCGTCGGCGGCATGATCGGCAATGTGTCGATCGTGGTGGGCGTCGTCATAGAGAATGCCATCGGGTCCGCTCATGACGACACCATGCGCGGCAACTCGGGCGACAATCGCTTCGAGAGCCGCGGCGGAAGCGACTCCGTCGACGGCGGACTGGGTCTCGACACCCTGGTCCTTGTGGGAGCCCGTTCCGACTACTCTCTCTTCTGGAACGGTTCGACCGGATACCTGCAGGGTTTCGGCAAACTGATCACCTTCGCCAACATCGAGTTCCTGCAGTTTTCCGATCAGACCATCGCGCCGGCATCGGGGGCCGGTGTAAGGGTTTCAGGCGATCTGACCGACGACATCGCCAGCGGCACGGTCTTCGGCGACACGATCTACGGCGCCGGCGGAGACGACGTCATCGACGGGGGCCGCGGTGACGACGCGCTCAGCGGGGACGCCGGGGACGATGTCCTGACCGGCGGGGACGGTGACGACTCCCTCTCGGGCGGCATGGGTCTGGATCGTCTCGACGGGGGCGCCGGCGTGGACACCGTCCTGTTTGACACTACCGAACACCGGGTCGTGGTCGATCTCGAAGCGGGGACTGCGACCCAGGCCGGCCTGACCGAGGTCATTGAGGGCTTCGAGAACGTCACCGCAACCGACGGCAATGACGTCCTCATCGGGGACGGCGCGGCGAACCGTCTGATAGGAGGCAACGGAGCGGACAGGCTGGAAGGCCGCGGCGGTAACGACTGGCTCGCCGCCGGGGCCGGCGGAAAGTCCGGCGGCGCGCCGGACATCATCAAAACCTCCACCCAGACCAACGACTCGATCTCCACAGCTGTCGCGCTGACGGCGTTCGATCTCGGACCCAGGCATGATGTCGCGAACGCGACCACGGTTCCGCACGCCTCCGTGCGCGCGACCGCGCATGGCGGTCTTGAGTACTACGCCGTCTCTGCCGCTGCCGGCGAGACCCTGACCTTCGACATAGACGCCGCCGCGTTCGATTCCACGCTCCGGATTTTCGATGCGGCCGGCAACGAACTGGCCCGAAACGACGACGCCGCCTCCGATGCCGGGCGTGCGGGCACGGACTCGGGTCTGAGCCACACCTTCGCAGTCGCCGGCGTCTATTACATCCAGGTCGGAGAATGGGCGGCCAGCGTCGGGGCCGGGTTCACGAGCGGCGGCATCGGTCCCGGCCAGACCTACGTCCTGCATGTCTCGTCGCCCCGCGCGACCCCTGTTCCCATCGTCTCCACCGGCTCCTTTCTGGACGGAGGCGACGGCGCCGACACCCTCAGAGGCGGATCGGGCGCCGACACACTGATCGGCGGAAGCGGCGACGATGTCATCGATGGTTTCGGCGGGGGCCTGGACATCATCGACGGGGGTGACGGCGACGATCTCATATCCTGGACCGGCGGCGCGACGGTCGACGGCGGCGCCGGGTCCGATACGGTCGTCTATTCGGGCGACCGGTCGCAGTACACCATCACCGTCGAGGATGGCGTCACGCACGTCGCGGGCCCGATGGGCCTCGACCGGCTGACCGGCGTCGAACGGCTTCGCTTTGCTGACGCGGTCACGGACTCCACCGGCGCCATCCTCGTGAACGAGGTGACCGGCACCGTGAGCGCCGACACCCTTGAGGGCACCAGTTACGCGGATTCCATCCGCGGGTTCGAAGGGGACGATGTCATCAACGGCGGCGCGGGTGATGATTTCATCGACGGCGGCGCGGGTCTGGACACGGCCGTGTTTCACACCGGCTACTTCGCCTCGAACATCATTGTCGACACCGTGGACGGCGTCACCGTCGTCGGATCGATCATGGGGACCGACCGCCTCGTGAACGTCGAACGCTTGCAGTTCTACAACGCCACGCTGATCGTGGGCGCGGGCGGCGGCCAGTACTACGGCCGGGGCGACGGGGACGACTGGGTCGAGGCGACGGAACATGATGACCAGATCGAAAGCCGCGATGGCGCTGACACCCTGTTCGGCCACGGCGGAGACGATGTGATCCAGGCTGGCGACGGTGACGATCTGATCACGGGCGGGGCCGGCAATGACCGGATCGATGGCGGCGCAGGCCACGATATCGTCGAGGTCTCGGGGGCCTTCTCCGAATACCGGCTGCTGCAGGACGGCGACGACTTCATTCTCAAGGGCCCGGACGGTCGCGACAATCTCACAGGCATCGAGGTCGTCCGGTTCGCGGACGGCCGGGTGCTGGAGCTGAATCGGCTCTACGGCGCCGACGGCGACCAGCAGGACCGGGACGGCGGCCGGATTCCCGAGACCCTGCTGTCGGACGTCTTCCCGGACAGCGGACCGCCGCTCGTTCTGCCGCCGGCGCGGAACCCGGAGCCCCCCGCTGACAAGAGGCGAGACGGGGCGGAGATCCTTCCCGGCATAGGCGCCGGAAAGGACGGGGACGCCCCCCTGGTCCTGCCCGGCGTGAATCAGGGGGCAGGCTTCGCCGCCAGGAACGCCGACCAGCCACAGGTCTTGCCCGGTCCGGGCGACCTGGACGCCTTCACCCTCGAGCCGGCTGCCCACGCACGGGTCTGGCCGGGGTGGACCCTCGCCATCGAGGACGAAGGGTGGGTCGCCGACCGGCCCCTGGACCCCGGCCGCAGCACGGACGACTGGGGCCTCTGAGCCGCGCCGCCGCCGACGGCCGGGCCGCCCGCGCGCCTCCCCGCATCCCGGGCGGCGGACTCCACGGCTGCAGCTCTTCCCCGTTGACTATCATTTCGATGTTTAGCTAAACGTCTCTGCATGAGCTCCGTGTTCAAGGCCCTGTCCGATCCGACCCGGCGCCGCGTGCTGCAGCTGCTGCGCGCGGGGCCGATGAGCGCCGGCGAGATCGCCGAGCGGTTCGAGGTGTCGAAGCCGACCATGTCGGCGCATTTCGCGGTGCTGCGCGAGGCCGGGCTGGTGCATGCCGAGAAGGCGGGGAAGAGCGTGATCTATCATCTGAAGCTGTCGGTGCTGGAAGAGGCGCTGCTGGGCTTCGTGCAGTCCTTCGGGGGGGCCGCGGCCGCCCCGGAGGCGGAACCGCCGGCGGAGACCGGCAAGGAGACGGCGACATGAACGAGGCGAGAAAGCAGGTGGTCCCGAACCTGGTCATGGCGGGACTGCTGATCACGGCGGCGCTGGCGGCGACGGCGGCGAAACAGGCAGGGTGGATCGACGGCGATACGGTGACGCGCATCGTCATGGCCGGGACCGGGCTGATGCTGGCCTGGATCGGCAACCGCATGCCCAAGGCCTGGGTCCCGCAGGCGGCGGGGCGGCGGGTCAACCGCGTGGCCGGCTGGTCGCAGGCGATCAGCGGCCTGGTCTACGGCGGGCTGTGGGCCTTCGCTCCGTTCGACGTGGCCCTGTGGCTCGGGTGCGGGGCGATCGTGCTGGGGATTGCGGTGACGGCGGGGTATTGCGTCACGCAGGCGCGCCGCGGGGCCGCCTAGCCGCGCGCCCCGCGCGCCCCGCCCTGGCCCCGCTCCCCGGCATGGCGGCGCGGGCGGGCGACGGTTTCCTCCGCACGGGCGGCGGCTGATCAGTAGCCGGTCACGAACATCTGGCACATCCCGTTCAGGCGGCCCAGCCGCTGCAGGGAGTCGAGCCTTTCGGTCACGTCGCCGCCGCCGTCCCTGTGGAAGATCACCAGACGGTCCCGCACCTCGTCGCCGACCTGCACCGCCCCCTCGAACACCAGGGTGTCGGCCGCCGTGCGGCGGGTCGTCGTGCGCGTCCAGTCGATCTGGAAGGACGGGAAATTGCCGTTCCGGGCGACGCCGAGGGTGGTGACGCACGGCAGTTCCGGAAAGGCGCTGTCGGTGTAGGCGCCGACCACGCCGCGCCCCCAGGTCGAGACGAACAGGCCCTTGGCGGTGTCGCCCTCGAGGACGCGCCTCTGCAGATCGAGCGCCGACGCCGCCGCGCAGCCCTTGGCGTCCCCCGCCTGGCAGGCCGTGCGCAGCCAGCGCAGTCCCTCGTCGAAATCGATGGTGGCGTCGTAGCCCGGCAGGTTCAGCATGCCGTAGGTGTAGGCGTAGCCCGGAACGCCGGCCTGCGCCGCCAGACGGGCGTAGCGGGCGGCCATGCGATGGTTCACCGGGTGCCCGCTGCCTCCGAGATAGAAGTCCGTCAGCACCGACGAGGCGTGGGCGCGTCCGCCGTCGCTGGCGATCATCAGGTGCCGGCGCGCCTGGTTCAGGTCGGCCTGGACCCCCGTGCCGTTCAGATAGTTGATGGCCAGCACATAGTGGCCGAACGGATCCCCCGTCCGGGCCGCGGCCTCGGCCCAGCGCATCGCCTCGGCGGGGTTGCGGGCCACGCCGGAGCCGGTGGCGTAGGCGCCCGAAATCACGCCCATCGCCTTCACGTCGCCCTGCCGCGCCGCGGCGAGGACCCGCGGGGCCGCGCCCGGCAGGCCCAGACGCTGCCGGATGTCCGGCGGGTTCATGACCTGCCAGTCGCGCTCGGTCATGCCCCAACGATCCGCCGACTGGGCCCTGGCGCCCGCCGCCAGGCCGACGCCCAGCGCCAGCATCACGGCGGCCGCGCCGGCGGCCAAAATGTTCCACCTGCCCATTTGAAACCCCTCCGTTCCAGGCTCCTGCCGTCCCATCGTGCACCGCCCGCCGGGGGCCGGCGTCTGCAATTCTGTAGACGGCCGCTGAGGTTTGGCTGATTTCGAGGGTTCGGGACCTGTCGGAACCTGACGTCGGCGGTCCCCTCCTCACAGCTGCCTGATCCGCGGCCCCCGCTCCCCATCCGGCGCGTCCACCAGCAGATCCGTGATCGCCCACACCAGCGCGTCGGCGCGGTCCAGCGAGCCGGCCGCCTCCATCTGGCCGCCGAAGGCCATCAGCTCCTCCTCCAGCGCGTCGAAGGCGCCGGCGTGGTGGATGCGGCCCTGTTCGTAGAGGGCGGCGACGGGTTCGGCGCGGATGTATTTGCCGCGGGCAGCCCGGACCTCGCGGATCCTGAGTTTGGCGCCGGCGGTCTTAAGCACGGCGCGGACCATGTCGCCGCCCTGGTTGACCTCGGCGACGATGGCCGCAGCGCCGAACTCTTCCGCCAGGGCGACGGCGCGGCGGGCCCAGGCGTCGGGGCCGAGGCCGGCGATCGAGCGGTCGGCGAGGACGACGGCGCAACGGACTCCGTCGGCGCGGCGGTAGCTGGCGGCGGCGATCAGGCCGCAGGCGTCGCCGCCGGCGGTGGCGGCGGGGTCGATGGCGACGATGGTTCTTTCCACCGTCACCCTCGGGCTTGACCCGAGGGTCGGACCCGGCGGCGCACTCGTGGCGGGCGGAAGCGAGCTGGCCGGAACGTCTGATCCTCGGGTCAAGCCCGAGGATGACGGCAGGGGGGCGATGGGCGCTCGCGCCCTCGCCATCATCTCCGCCGTGAACAGCGCCCCGTCGAGCTCGACGATCTGGCCGTCCAGCTCCTGGGCGGCGCGGCGGGTGCCGCCGTAGAGGGCGTGGAGGTTGTCGAGGAAGCCGTGGGAGAGGTTCTCCGCATTGTCGGCCGTGGGGGCGTGGGTGTGGGCGCAGCCGGCCTCGGCCTTGAGGCGGACGAGGGCGCGGGTGGGTCTTGGGGTTGTCGTCACCACCAGTCGCGGGTGGGTCGGGGCCCCCTCCACCGCTTCGCGGTCCCCCTCCCCCGTAGGGGGGAGGACTGATGCGGCGCCGGTGGTTTCAAGGTCCTCCCCCATCGGGGGAGGGGGACCGCCGGAGGCGGTGGAGGGGGCGAGGGGGAGGCGCAGACCCATCCTCAGCAGCGCCAGGGTCTCGGCGGCCCCCCTCGGGCCGCTGCCGCGCCAGGCGCAGAATTCGTCGGCCCAGGCGGCGCTGAACTGGGGGCCGCGCAGGGAGTCGGGGTCCTCGGCCGAGAAGGCGTAGGCCTGGCAGCCGTTCCTGAAGATCAGGCGGCGGCGGGAGGACTGGAATTTCGGCCGCGTGGCGCGGGTCCAGCGCGGCAGGGAGCGGATGCCGCTGACGCCCTCGATCATCACTTCGCGGACGTCGTGCAGGGTCGGGCCGATCAGGGCGAGGCGGCCGCCGGCGCCGAGGGCCTCGGCCTGGTCGGCCAGCCAGCTGGCCCCGGCGAGGGTCTTGCCGGCCCCTCGCCCGCCGAGGAACAGCCAGGTGGACCAGGCGCCCTCGGGGGGCCGCTGGGAGTCGCGCAGTCTGATTGGCGCGGCGGGAGCTTCGGCGTCGGCGCCGTCCCACGGGTCGGGCGCGGCGGTGTCGCGCCGGCCTTGCGAACGGTAGACGGCGCCGGGGACGTCGCGCTTGCGCATGCCGAAATCCCTGGCCTGAGAAAGGAGCGCGGCGGTGCAGACGCCGAGACTGGCCGCGATGGCCGCGTCCGCCTCGCCCTCCAGCCGTCGCTGGGCCGCCGCGCGCCACATACGCGGTGTCATGCCCAGTCGGCTCTGCTGAAGCGGCTCGTCCTCGGGCCAGCCGCCGGGAGGGCGCATGCGGTGGTCGATGGCGCCAGTGTCGCGCTTCCGCAGGCCGCGCTTTATGGCCTGGGCGTTAATGGTGGTTACGGCGACGCCGTACTTCACCGCGAGCACGCGGCGCGGAACGCCGGCCAGCTCCTCGGCGAACAGGGCCAGCCATTGCTCTTCGGAAAGTTTGCTCTTGCTCATCCGCCTATTATCGGGCGGCTGGCTCCTCAGGCGGGTTCAGGACGCTGACTCCCGGGCTGGTGTCAGGAAAATCAACGCCTTGAGCCTCGGAGGTTCGATGGCTGGCGGCGAATAGTCAGCACGGAACCGGCGCGATCCTACCGCCCCAGCATCTCGGACCAGCGCCAGTTTCCGGTCCCGAAGACCACCCGCTCGCCCCCGGCGAAGGTGATCAGCACCAGGCCGCGCATCGGCTGGCGGCGGCAGGCCTCGGGGGCGAAGGCGACTTCCAGGGCGATGGCCTGGCGCAGACCCGCCAGGCCCTTGCCCGCCTGCCCCGGCGTCTGCACCCAGTCGCCGTCCCAGACCAGCAGGGCGCGGCCGCGACCCTCGGCGCGATGGGCCTGCGCGACGGCGGCGCGGACCTCGGGATCGGCGCGCAGGGCCGCCTGCAGGCGCCCGACCATGTCGCAGCCGGCCCCCTCGCCGCCCGGGCCGGCGCCCGCGCCCGTCCCCTGTCCCGTCCCCGAGCCCGAGCCGGCGCCCCGTCCGGCGCCCGCCGTCGCCGCCCCGGCCAGTTGCGCATCGCTGACGGTGGCGAAGACGGGCGCCGGGGCGGCGACGGCGGCGGGCAGCGGCTCGACCCCGGGCGGCGGCGCGGCGACGACGCGGGCCGCGCGCGGGGCCGGCCGGGGTGGATCGGGGCTGGGCGGCGCGGGCGGGGCCGGAGCGGGGGCGCCGGTCGCGGGGACCTCGGCGCGCGGCTCGGGCTCGGGCGCCGGCGGCTCGGGCGGCGGCGGCGGCGGGCGGTGCAGGCTGACCACCATCGACGGCGGCGGGGCGGGGTCCGACGGCGCGGTCCGGCCGGCGCCGACCATCAGCGCGAGGACGGCCAGATGCACGGCCAGGCTGCCCGCCGCCGCCACGGTCCTCGCCAGTCCACGGCGACGGGATTTCAGCATTCCGCGATCCGCGTTCGGTACAGACATGCGCATTTCCAGTGCAGCCGCCACAACCTTGCAGATCACCGGCTCGCGTCAGGATCGTGGCGACCAGCGTTCGCCCCGCCTTTACTTATAGTCAAGCTGACATTTTCTCGCCCCGGACAGGTCATCACCCCGCCGCTTCGGCTCAGCTAGCTGGACGTTCGGGGATTCAACGGGACTGGCGACCCGGCACTCAGGAGACTTCAACTTGAAACGATCGACTCTCAGGACCGCCGCGATCGGCGGGGTCGTGCTCGCCTTCGGCGTCGCGGCCAGCGGCTGCGCCAGCCACCGCTTCGTGCGCGACAACATCGAAGTGGTCGACACGCGCGTCACCGGCGTGGAAGGCCTCGCCGGCCAGGCGCTGGAGCGGGCCAATGCGGCGCACAAGCTCGCCGAAGGGAAATTCCTCTACGAGGTCGTGCTCTCGGACGACTCGATGAAATTCCCCACCGACGAGGATTCGCTGTCGCCGGAAGCCGAGGCCCGGCTGGCCGAGCTGGTGCAGCGCCTCAAGGCCGAGAACCGCAACGTCTATCTGGAGATCCAGGGCCATACCGACGCCACGGGCGACGCCGACTACAACGAGCGGCTGGGTCAGGCCCGCGCCGAGGCCGTGCGCCGCTTCCTCAGCCGCGACGGCATCGCCCTGAACCGGATGGCGACCATTTCCTACGGCGAGGAGGCGCCGGTGGCCCCCAACGACACACCCGAGGGCCGGGCCCAGAACCGTCGCGTCGCGATCATCGTCCTGAGCTAGGGAGGGCCCGGGCGAGCGGCCTTCCAGCAGCGCGGGCGGGACGGCACCGGTACGGCCGCGCGTTAACGCCC
>JBGTSL010000020.1:0-11969 GCA_041940325.1 Brevundimonas sp. | reverse complement strand
GCGATCCTTGCGGCAAATTCCGCGCAGGCGGTCGAGATCGAATACTGGCAGTATATATTTGACGCCCGCGTGACGGCGATGGATCAGCTGATCGAGATGTTCGAGGAGCAGAACCCCGACATCACCGTGACGCAGGTGACGTTCCCCTATGCGGATTACCAGACCCGCGTGGTGGCGGCGAACCTCGCCGTGCGAGTCCCGATTGACCGACGCCGCCAGCCGCTTTTCGTTCGACCAGGATCCGGCCACGTCCGGCGAGTTCGACGTGTCCGCGCTTCAGGCGCTGGCCGCCTCGGCGTCGCCGGAACGGGGCGGCGAAGCGCGGAGCAAGGGCGCAGCCCGTCGCGGACCCTTCCGTCCCGAGGTCTGGCTCAACGCCCGGCAGAGGCACGCCTCGCGGCTGGCGGCGCACTATTTCCGGGCCTTCGACGTGCTGGCCGTGGCGGCGGTGACGCTGTTGTGCGCCTGGGCGGCGACGCCGGGGCCGCTGATCCACGCCGATCTGTCGAGCCTAGCGCCCTTCGCGCTCGGCGCACTGACGGTGCTGGGCCTGCTGCGGTCGCTGGGACGCTACCGTTTCGCGCGGGGACAGAAGACGACCCTGCATCTGGCCTCGGTCGCCGGCATCGTCGGGACGGGGGCCGTGGTCGCCATGGCGTCCGGATGGCTGTTGCAGGGGTCCAGGGCGCAATGGTCGGCTTGGCTGGTGTGGGGCGGTCTGACGCTCGTCAGCCTCTATGCCCTGCACATGGGCTGGAGCGACATGGTCGGGCGCTGGCGTGCGTCCGGAGCGCTGACGCCGAACATCGTGCTGGTCGGGGCGACGCGGCGAGCCGAGTCCCTGATCCGCGAGGCGCTGAAGCGGCGCGATCTGAACGTGCTGGGCATCTTCGACGACCGGCTGGCGCGATCGCCCCAGGCTGTCGAAGGCGTGCCGGTGCTGGGCACGGCAGACGACCTGCTGACGCACAAGATGACGCCCTATGTGGACCGGGTGGTGCTGGCCATCGATCCGAAGGCCGAGGCGCGGGTGCGCGAGCTGACGGCGCGCCTGCGGACCCTGCCCAATGAGGTGACCCTGCTGGTTGAACCGAACGGCGAGGCCGAGACGCGCTCGGCGCTGGACCGGCTGGCGGCGGCGCCGCTGGCCGACGTGCAGGGGCCGGTGGATCATGACCGGCGAGCCTTCAACAAGCGGCTGCAGGACCTCGTGATCAGCCTGATCGCCCTGGTGCTTCTGGCGCCCGTGATGGCGCTGATCGCTGTGGCCATCCGGCTGGACAGTGCGGGGCCGATCTTCTTCCGCCAGCGCCGCCACGGCTTCAACCACGAGGAGATCGTGGTGTGGAAATTCCGCTCGATGAAGCAGGAGGCCGCCGACGCGACCGCCAGCCGTCAGGTGACCCACGACGACGACCGCGTCACGCGGATCGGAAGATTCATCCGCAAGACCAGTCTCGACGAACTGCCGCAGTTGCTGAACGTGATCACCGGCGAGATGTCGCTGGTCGGACCCCGGCCGCACGCCATCGGCATGAAGACCGGCCATGTCGAGAGCGCCCGGCTGGTGGCGGAGTACGCCCACCGGCACAGGATCAAGCCGGGCATGACCGGCTGGGCCGCGGTCAACGGCTCGCGCGGGCCGCTACACACGGCGCAGGACGTGCGGGCGCGGGTGCGGCTGGACATCGAGTATGTCGAGCGCCAGTCGCTGTGGCTCGACCTGTGGGTCATGGCCATCACCGTGCCAGTGCTGCTCGGCGACCGGGCGACGGTGCGGTAGCGCGATGTTCTGGCGCGGGGTCTGGGGCTATCTGCCCGCCAATATCGTGCAGGGGGTGGTCGGCTTTCTCGCCATCATCCTGTTCACGCGGCTGCTGAGCGCCGAGGACTTCGGCCGCTACGCCCTCGCCTTCTCGGTCATGACGCTGGCCCATGTCGCGGTGTTCAGCTGGCTGGAAGCCGCCATGGCGCGGTTCTGGGCGGCGCAGGCGCCGGGCGCGGCGACGCAGGGGCATTTCGCCTCGCTGTATCGCACCGCCTTCACGCTGAGCAGCCTGTTCCTCCTGGCCACGGCGCTGTCGATGGGACTCTGGCCGGGCGACCCGCTGTTCCGCATTGCGCTGGCGGCGGGTCTGGCGGGCGTACCGGCGCGCAGCCTGGTGAAACTGGCGCAGGAGCGCTACCGCGCCGCCGGAGAGGTCGGCAAGGCGGCCGGGCTGGACATCGCCGTGACCATTGGCGGCCTTGGCATAGGCGTCGGCTTCGCCCTGGCCGGATGGGGCGGGGCGGCGCCGCTGCTGGGGATCGGACTGGCGCCGCTGGCCGCCCTGCCCTTCGTGCTGCCCGGAGAACTCAGGCAGGCGCGGGGCGGCGGCTTTGAGCGCGACCGGGTGCGCGGCTATGCGCTGTACGGCTATCCGATCGCGGCGTCGCTGGCGCTCACGGTGGTGCTGGCCTCGACCGACCGCTTTCTGCTGGCCGCCTTCCTCGACGAGGCGGCGGTGGGCGCCTATCACGCGGGCTATTCGATCGCCAACCGGACGCTGGACGTGCTGTTCCTGTGGCTGGGCGCGGCAGGTCAGCCGGCGCTGGTCATGGCGCTGGAGCGCGGCGGTCTCGACAGGCTGAAGATCGCGGCGCGCGAGCAGCTGTCGACCTTCCTGCTGATCGGCTTGCCGGCGGCGGCGGGGGTGGCGCTGGTGGCGCGTCCCCTGGCAGAGGTGCTGATCGGAGAGGATCTCAGGGTCGCGGCGGCGAGCGTGACGCCGTGGATCGCCCTCTCGGCTCTGCTATACGGCCTCACCGCCTATTATTTCGGCCAGGCCTTCACTCTCGGCAAGAAGACGAGACATCTGCTGGTCGCCATGGCCATACCGGCCGGGCTGAACGTGGTGCTGAACCTGGTCCTCGTGCCGCGCTTCGGGCTGATGGGCGCCGCCTGGGCCACCGCGGCCAGCTTCGCCCTTGGCCTGCTGGCCACGCAGGTCATAGGACGACGGGTGCTACCGTTGCCGATCCCGTGGGACAGCCTGATCCGGTGCGGCATAGCGACGGGAGTCATGGCCTTGGTGGTGTGGCGCCTGCCGGCCATCGGCGGGTTTGCCGAACTGATGCTGGACGCGGGCGTGGGCGGAGCGGTCTACGCCGCCGTCGCCCTGACCCTGAACGCCGCGGGCGTGCGCGACGTGGCCATGCGGCTGCTCGGACAGGCGCGGGAGCGGGGGGCGACGGCATGACGGCGGGCCGGGCAAAGATCACCGACAACGCCGCCTGGAAAGGCGCGAGACCCGCCCTTTCCGTGCTAACGCCGTTTCTGCGGGACGATCCCGGGGAATTGCTGGCCCTGCTCGATGAGGAAGCAGCGTCGGTCGACGGGGCGGTCGAGGTCATCGTGCTGGACGATGGCACCTGCGACCCCGAACTGACGGCGCGGCTGACGGCGCGGCTCAAGTCCATGGCCCTGCCCGCCCGGCTCATCACCTTGCCGGCCAACGAGGGCCGCTCGGTCGGACGCAACCGGCTGGCGGCGGCGGCGCGGGGCGGCAGCCTGCTGTTTCTGGACAGCGACATGCGGCCCGACCATCGCCGCTTCCTGCGCGACTGGGCGGATCTGGTGGCGCGCGAGGATCCCGCCGTGGCCTTCGGGGGCTTCTCGCTGGTGCAGGCCCCGACGGACGCGCGTTTCGCCGTCCACCGGGCCATGGCGGCGAAGTCGGAGTGCGTACCCTTCACCGAGCGCGCCCGGCAGCCGGAGAAATATGTCTACACCTCCAATCTGCTGGTGCGGCGGGACGTGTTCGAATCCGAGGCGTTCGATCCCGGTTTCACCGGCTGGGGCTGGGAGGACGTGGAGTGGGCGATGCGGGTGTCGCGCCGCTTCCGGGTTGTGCACCTCGACAACGCCGCTACGCACATGGGGCTGGACACAGTGGCCTCGCTGGCGGGCAAATACGAACAATCGGCGCCCAATTTCGCGCGCATGGCCGACCGGCACCCCGAGGTCGTGGCGGCCTATCCGAGCTACAGGGCGGCCAAGCTGCTCAAGCGGGTGCCGGGCCTGCCGTGGCTGCGCGACCGGATGCGCCGGGCGGCGGAGACGACCTGGTTGCCGGTCGCGGCGCGGGCCTTCTCGCTCCGCCTGTATCGAGCGGCCCTCTATGCGGAGGCGGTGTGATGGCCGATGTGGCGATCATCGTCCCGACCCTGCGGCGGCCGGAGAGCCTCGAGCGGGCGCTGCGCTCGCTGTTCGCCCAGACCGGCGTCGGGGACCGGGTCTCGGAGATCGTGGTGGTGGACAACGATCCGGCTGGCTCGGCGGCGGACGACGTCGAGGCGCTGCGCAGGCTGGCGCCGTGGCCGCTGGTCTATGTGCATGCGCCGCAGCCCGGCGTGGCGACGGCGCGCAACGCCGGGTTGGCCGCCACCAGCGCTTCGCTGATCGCCTTTCTCGACGACGACGAGGCAGCCTCGCCCGGCTGGCTGGCCGCCCTTCTGAAGGCGCAGGAGGCCACGCGCGCCGACGTCGTATTCGGACCAATCGCGGGCCGGGCGCCGGAGGCCGAGTCCTGGCTCAAGCCATATTTCGAACGGTTCTTCGGTCGCGATGGCCCGGAGCACAGCGGGCTGATCGACGCGCCCTACGGCTGCGGCAACTCGCTGATGCTGCGGGTCACCGCCCTGCCCGGCTCAGCTCCCTTCGACGCCGCGTCGGATCAGGCCGGCGGCGAGGACGACGCCCTGTTCGCGGCGCTCAAGGCGCGAGGGGGGCGCTTCGGCTGGGCCGCCGAGGCGTGGGTGGAGGAATTCGCCCCGGCGCATCGGGCCACTCTGGCCTATGCCCTCGCCCGCGCCTTCGCCTACGGCCAGGGGCCCAGCCAGACCGCAGCGGCGGCCCGCGACTGGCCGGCCGTGCTTCGCTGGATGGTGATCGGCGCCGGCCAGGCCGCAATTTGGGGCGTGAGCGCAGGCGTCATGACCCTCATCGGCTCGCCAAGGCGCGTCGATCTCTACGACCGCACCGCAAGGGGTATCGGCAAGCTGTTCTGGATGAAGGGTCTGGAGCCCCATTTCTACGGCGCACGCGAAGTGGCCCGGTTGGACCGCGCGACCGCCTGAGCGTCCTACCCGCCGCTATTCAGACTGCGGTCGATGGCGGCGTTGCGGCGGGCCCGGTGGGCGTCCCGCCTGACCATGGAGACGGGCGGCCGGCAATCCGCGTCGGCCGACGGACGCGTCGACGAGGCCCGGGGACGGGTGTGTGTGCGGCTGATACGGCGGTCGTCTTCGGCGACGGTCTGTCCCGGCGGGCAGGATTCGCCCTCCTGTTGCCCGACGACTTGCGTCGGCTCCGCGGAGCCGGCTTCGGACTGAAGCGGATCGGTCCAGGCGCCGGGAGCGAGGAGCCCGCCAAGGGCGAGAAGGATGAAGGGACTGCGCATGGTGAGCCTCCAGCGACCACCGGCCGGAAACCGGTGGGACCGGAAGTAGGCGCTCGTCGCCCGGACACGTCAAGGTTTACTGGCGCGGCCTATCCCGTCAGCCGTTTCAGAAAGGCCGGCGGCTGATAGGTGGAGCGGTTGACCACGACGCCGGCGATCTTGCCGCCCGCCGCCTCGATTTCGTCGCGAAGGATCAGGGGATCGCCCGCCTCGGTGCTCTCGGCCGCCACCACCAGCACGGTGGCGTCGACGAAGGGTGCGAGGGTGATGGCCATCGGGTTACGGTCGGCGGCGGGGCTGTCGATCACCACAGTGTCGGCATGCCTGCGCAGGGCGTCCCAATATCGGGCGTCCGCGACCGGTTCGGCCCGCTGGCCGGAGCGAAGGTGTTCGGCTGCAAACCGCGTGACCCAGAGCCGGCCGCCAAGGCAAGGGCGAGCCGTGATCAACCGCGCCGGATGGACCGGCTTGCCCGTGCGGTCGATGAGTCGGGGAGTCACGGCGAAGAAGATTGAGCCGTCGGGGGTGGCGATCGCCGCCTTGCCGAGAGCCCCGAACCGGTCGGGCTCTGCCGCCACGGCCTCGAGCTGACCCTGTTGCGCCAGGTCGGCGTCGATGAGCCAGACGGGGCGACGGGCTCGAACGGCCGCGAGCCGGGCGTATTCCCGGGCGACGGTGGAGACCCCCTCCCCCGTATTGGCTGCGGCGATCTGGACCACGCGTCCGCGATGGCCCGGCGCCGGGCCCAGCGCCGCCCAGAGAGCCGCCATTTCGGTTGTCAGATCGACCATCGAATCGCTACGCGCCCGGCTGCAGGCCCCTACGCTACCATGACGGGCGCGCGGACGCGCATCACCGGGTCTTCATCGGCGCGACCGCCAGAACGGGCATCTCGAGCGTCCGGCCGGTCGAGGCCGGGGTGGTGTAGCCGCGTCGGGTGAACACCCGCAGCAGGCCGACGCAGAGGGCCGTGAAGGCCGCGAAAAGGAAGACCACGGCCAGCAGCGGCGCCTTCAGGCTGGAACCCCGTGTCGGGGCCTCGGCCCGCTCGATGACGGTGACGTTGTCGGCGCCGGCGGCGACCAGGGCGCTGTCGGCGCGCGCCTGCGCTTCGCGCTGCTGGAACTCCCGGATGCTGGCGGTGAGGATTTCGCGGTTGCCGGCGAGGTTGGCGTTGGTGGACTCCAACCGGTTCATCTCGGCGAGCCGCGACCGCAGCCGGGCCAGCTGGCTTTCGGCGACCGCCAGCCGCGCCGCCAGACCGTCACGATCGGCGGCGGCGGTGATGCGCTCGGTCTCGATGGCGGTGAAGATGGTGCTGGGTCCGGTGCGGACCTCCTTGGCGCCCACGGTGTCGCCGCCGGCGACATAGGCCTGCAGGTCGGCGATCTGCTGTTCGATGTCCTTCACCGGCTGGGCGTCGGGCGTATAGCGCGACAGCAGGGCCTCGCGCTGGTTGCGCAGCTCCAGGATCTGGTTCTGCGCCGAAATGTTCAGGTCCTGCTGCAACACCACCTCGGCCGGCTGTTGCGCCAGCTGGGCCTCGAGAGTGTTGAGCCGCTGAGTGGCCTGGTTGAGCTGGGCCCGCAGCGACAGGGCCTCGGCCTGGGTGGTCTGATAGTTGGCGGCCAGGGACGCCTTGGCGGTGGCGAAGTCGCCGATGTCGTTTGAGGTCATAAAGGCCTGGTAGGCGGCGTCGGCCTCAGCCAGATCATCCTCAAAGGCTTCGCGCTGGGCGGCGATGGCGGGGGTGGCCCGGTCGCGGAAGACCGAGCGCCGCTGCACCAGATACTGATCGATGATGGCGTTCAGGATGGTGGCGGCGCGGACGGGATCATTGGCGGCATAAGAAGCCGAGATGATCGCGCTGCCTGGGGTGGTGCCGACGCCGAGGCCCGAGTCGAGCGCCTTCAGGGCGGCCGCATTCTTCTCCGCGGGCGTGCCCGATGCCCCGGGCCCGAGGATGGTGTCCGCGCCGAGCGCCTCGACAGTCTTCTGCTTGACCGCGAGGCTCCCGAGGATTGCAGCCTCCGACTGGGCCACGGCGTCCGCCTCCAGCGGCTGGCCCCGCTCCGCGGTTCCAACCCTTGGCTGGTAGACGTATTCCTGGCCTACGCCGGCGTAGACGCTGGCGCTGGCGGTGTAGGATTTCTTCAGGGTCAGCACCGCCGCGGTCCCGATGGCGAACACCAGCAGGAAGATGACGACCATTAGCAGCAGTTCGCGGAACAGCAGGCCGACGACGTCGAAGAAGCCGTAGCGCGGGCGGACTGTCGTGTAGGCCGTCGAGCGCATGCGGGCGGACTGATTCCATCTACGGACTGAACGCGACCAGCCTTGGGCCAGCGGCGTTAACCCATGGTTACCCATAAGCGGCGACCTTGCCTGCCAGACGCCGTTTCCGGGAATCGCACTCCATGTCCATCGACCGCCGCCTGCTGCTTCTGGGCCTCGCCGGGGCTGGCGGCGCGCTGGTTTCGGGCTGCGGCGGGGGCGAGTACGCATCCCGCATGCCGGTGCCCATGGCTTCGGGCGGCGACCGGGTCCAGCACGTCGGTCGCTCGTCCTTCCCGGAGATCGGCTTCGCCGACTGGACCGAGAACGAGCCGGAGTACGTTCTGTATCCCGGCGACGAGATCGAGATCGCCACGCCCACCGCTTCCGAACTGACCCGGACACAGCGGATCGGCCCCGACGGCCGCATCTCCCTGCCCCTCGTCGGCCAGATCATGGCGGCGGACCGGACCATAGCCGAAGTCGAGGCGGACGCGTCCAATGCTTTCGCCAGTCAGCTGCGTCGCCCGATTGTGGAGATCACGCTGAAGACGGCCGGCCCGATCCGGGTCTGGGTCGGTGGCGAGGTGCGCACGCCCGGCATGATCGAGATGAACGGCGACCTGGACGCCTATCAGGCTGTCATCCAGGCCGGAGATTTCTTGCCCACAGCGCGCCAGCACGAGGTGGCGCTGATCCGTCGCGGGCCGGGCGGCGTGCGGATGATGCGGGCGGTCGATCTGCGCCCCCGTCGCGGCGAGGTGGTGGCCCTGAGGCGCGGCGACATCATCTTCGTGCCGCGCTCGAATCTGGGCGAGGTGGCGAATTTCGTCAGCCTGTTCCGCAACGCCCTGCCGATCGGCTTCAGCTACGCGATCGGCGGGCAGTACCAGCAGTTCTAGGCGGCGAGCTTGACCACGCCCGCGTCGATCCAGCGGCGGGCGGCCTTCTGGGCCTCGCAGATCTCGTCCTGCTCCATCTCGGCGCTCATCTCGCGGCGGTAGACGCGGGCTTCGACGCTGCCCTTCATGGCCGCGAGATTGAAGATCATGTGGGCCGAGACGCGGTCCATCGGGCAACCGCCCTGGCCGCTCGAATACATCATGCCCAGCCGGAACAGGTCGTCGCCGCTCATGTCGGCGGTCGGCAGGGGCAGGCCCTGCTCTTCACTGGTCGTGGGCGCGGTTTCTTGCGCGATCATCACCGTATCCTCCGAACCGGAGCCCTTCTGGCCCCGCCCTCTGACACGAATGAAATACCCGCGGTTTGAAGTTAAAGTTAACAGCAACGGGGGCGAAGAGCTCTTTCCGGACGATCCGGGGCGAATAACGCGACTTGTAAAGACCTCTGAAATCTCTTCGAAATCTCTGATTCACGACCGCTAACAAAGAGTCACCGGGCGGTTTGCAGAGGGTTACCGGGCGCGCTGGCCGAACAGCACCTTGCGGGCCGCCTCGGCCGCCTTGCCGGAGGCGGCGAGATTTCGACGGAGGTCCTCGCCCAGCGCCCGCCCCGCCCTGACCGCCGGCCGCTCGCCGACCCGGGCCATCCAGGCCTGAAGATGCGGCAAGTCGTCGAGGGACTGGCCCTGCAACGCCGGGAGGATCCACGGCCAGGTGGCCATGTCGGCGATGGAATAGTCGCCGGCGACGAATGGCCGGTCCGCCAGGCGGCGATCCAGCACGCCATAAAGACGGTGCGTCTCGTCGGTGTAGCGACGGACGCCGTAGGCGATCTGGCGCTGGTCCTTGATCATGGCCGGGGCGTACTGGCGGAAGTGATGCGTCTGACCCGCCATCGGACCCAGACCGCCGACTTGCCAGAACAGCCACTGGTCGACCTCGGCCTTGCCGCGCGGGTCCTGCGGATAGAAGCGGCCGGACTTCACGCCGAGATACTGGAGGATGGCGCCCGACTCGAAGATGGCCAGCGGCCGGCCGTCGGGCCCTTCCGGATCGACAATCGCCGGCATCCGCCCGTTCGGACTGATCGCCAGGAAGGCGGGATCGAACTGCTCGCCGGCGCCGATGTTGACCGGCTTCATCTCATAGGGGAGCCCCATCTCCTCAAGGGCGATCGAGATTTTCCAGCCGTTCGGCGTGGGCCAGTACCAGAGTTCGATGGGTCGGGTCACGCGCCGCTCCTGCCTGTCATGGCCCCGAGGTGGGAAGGTCGCCCCGCGGGCGCAACGGCGCGGGCGATCCTGACAGGCCCGTTCAGGCGAAGTTCATCGAAGCCGCCGGAGGCTGCCGGAATGTTTAATGGGCGGTTAACCCGGTTTCCGTCCAACCATGGATGGAGAGCCCCATGAAGCGCACCACCCGCGCCGCGATCATCGGCCTGGCCCTGGCCACGACCGCCGCGCCCATGGCCGCCGAGGCCCAGAGCTGGCGGGACCGTCAGGAGCGGCGCGAGGATCGCCGCGACTATCGCCAGGACCGGCGCGAGGATCGTCGGGAATACCGGCAGGAGCGCCGCGAGGATCGACGGGACTGGCGCCGGGGCGAGTACGACAGCCGCCGCGACTACCGTCGGGATCGCCGGGAAGATCGTCGGGAGTTCCGCGAGGAGCGCCGCGACGACCGGCGCGACTACCGCAGGGATCGCCGCAACGACCGCCGCTGGGACCGGAACAATCGCGACTGGTGGCGCGGCCGCGACGATTTCCGTGACTATCGCGGCCGCCGCAACGGCTACTGGTACGCCCCGAGCTACGGCTATTACCGGGTCGAGCCGCGCTATTACGGCTACCGCTGGCAGCGGGGCAGCTATCTGCCGCGCTCATACCGGAGCTACTATGTGCGGGACCCCTACGTCTATGGCCTGCGCCCCGCGCCGCGCGGCTACCGCTATGTCCATGCCGGCGACGACATCGTGATGATCGCCATCGCCACGGGCCTGATCGCCAGCGTCCTGAACGACGTGTTCTAGGCGCCGGCCCGCCTTTCCGCCGATGCGCCCCGCCGGACCGCCGGCGGGGCGTTTTCATCAGCCGGGGTCCGCGGGGCTGACGCCTTCGTTCAGTGAAGGTTCATCCTGCGGACGCGACCGTGCGGCCAAGCCGTCTGACAGGGGCGTGCAGGAAGAAATCGAGAATGAAACGCTCATTGATGGTCGCCGCGGCAGTCGCGGCCTTCGTAGTCCCCGCCGCCGCGCCGCTCGCGGCCGTGGCGCAGGACGCCCAAGCAGAGCGCCAGACGCTCCGTGAACAGCGCCGGGAGGCCCGCGCCGCCGCCCGCGCCGAACAGCCCGCGCCCCAGGCGCCGGCGCCGCAGCCGCGCGCGGAGCGCCCCGCGCCGGAGGTCCGGCAGGAACGCCGCGAGGACCGGCAGGAACGGCGGCAGGAACGCCGCGAGCACCGGCAGGAGCGCCGCGCCGAGCGGCCCGACCCGCCGGCTCCCCCGGTCGTGCGTCAGGACCGGCGCGAGGATCGGCGGGAGCGTCCCTCCCGGTCGCAGGACCGGCAGGAGCGCCGCGAGGAGCGTCGGGAGTTCCGGCAGGATCGTCGCGAATTCCGCCAGGATCGTCGGCAGGATCGTCGCGAGGACCGACAGGAACGGCGCGAGGATCGCCGCGAGTACCGTGAATTCCGCCAGCGCTTCAACAGCGACCAGTGGCGGCGCGACTGGAACCGGCGTCACGGCCGCGACTGGTGGCGTCACGACCGGCGCTGGCGCGGCTACAACGGCATCCGCTTCGGCTTCTATTTCGCGCCGGGCTACGGCTACTACAACGTTCCGCGCAGCTACTGGAACCAGACCTGGCGGGTCGGCGAATACCTGCCGTCGATCTTCTGGCGCTACCGGCTGGACGACTGGCGGACCTACGGCCTCGGCTATCCGCCGCCGGGCACCCGCTGGGTGCTTGTCGACAACCACATCTATCTGATCGACGAATACGACGGCTACATCATCGACGTCATCTACGACGCCTGGCGCTGGTAAGCCGTCAGGTTACGGATGAAACGCCGGTCGATCACCTGATCGGCCGGCGTTTCGCTGTCCACGATCGAGGTTGCAGCCGCCCCCGGCGCGCGTCAGAACCACGGGCATGAGCGACGCGGCGATCAGCGACACCACCACCGGCGAGGAGGTCCCCTCCTCCCGAGCGCCGCAACTTCACCTGTCGGAAGCGCTGATGGCCTCGCCGGCGCGGTTCTTCAACCGCGAGATATCGTGGCTGAGGTTCAACGGCCGGGTGCTGGAGGAGGCCGCCAATCCAGCGCACCCGTTGCTGGAACGACTGCGCTTCCTG
>JBGTSL010000019.1:0-12015 GCA_041940325.1 Brevundimonas sp. | reverse complement strand
GATGGTCCCCCTCCCCCAGTGGGGGAGGACTAGATGCGTCGCTTTCCCTGGGTCCTGACGATCGCTTCGGCGCTGGTCTTCGCCGTCCTGGTCACGCTCGGCGTCTGGCAGGTGCAGCGGCTGCAGTGGAAAGAGGGGCTGATCGAACAGGCGGACCAGGCCGGTTCGGGGCCGCCCGAGGCGCCTTCCCGGATTCTCGGAGCGGACAATCCTGAATTCGCCCGGGTGGCGCTGATCTGCCCGGGGCTGGCCACGGCCTCCTACGTCGAACTTCAGACCATCCATGAGGGCCAGCCGGGAGTCCGCCTGATCTCGGCCTGCCGACACCCCGGATATCGCGAGACCCTGCTGGTCGACCGCGGCTTCGTCGCGGACGCCATTTCCGCCCGCCCGCCGGTCGCCGCATCCGGGGCGCCAGTGCAGTTGACCGCCCAGGTCCGGCGGACGCCCTCGCCGGGCCCGATGGCCCTCGCCGCCGAGGACCGCCGCTTTTTCGCCCGTGACAACGCCGCCATGGCCCGGGCGCTGGGCGTGACCGGCCCGGTGTCGCCGTGGACCCTGTTCGCGCTCGACTCGTCCAACCCCGAATGGCCGGCGCTGCAGCCGTCCGCCCCGCCGGCCGCCTTCGCCAACAACCACCTCGGCTACGCCATCACCTGGTTCGGACTGGCGCTGGCCCTGGTCGGTGTCTACATCGCCCTGCTTCGCCGGAAACTTCGCGGCGGCCCTGAAAAGAACCCGTCCTGACCGCCACCCTCCACACCCTGTCCAACGGCGTCCGCGTCGTCTGCGATCCCATGCCCGGCCTGCGCACCCTGGCCCTGACGGTCGCCGTGCGCGGCGGCGCCAAATGGGAGGACGAGGCCCGCTCGGGCTGGTCCCACTGCCTCGAACATCTGGTCTTCAAGGGCGCCGGCGAGATGGGCGCCCGCGAGATCGTCGAGCGGATCGAGGCCGAGGGCGGCTCGCTGAACGCCTCGACCGGCTATGAGCGGACCAGTTTCGAGGTCCGCGCCCTGCACGGCTCCCTGCCGCTGGCCATGCAGGTGCTGTCCGACCTGGTGTTCCGTCCGACCCTCGACCCCGACGAGATCGAACGCGAGAAGGATGTCGTCGCCCAGGAGATCGCCGAGGCCTTCGACACCCCGGACGACCACGTCTTCGAAATGGCCCAGACGCGCGCGTTCGAGGGCCAGCCGCTGGGCCGGCCCATCCTCGGCTCGGTCGCCAGCCTGAAGCCGATCACCCGGGCCTCGATCGGCGACTGGCGGGCCCGACTGTATTCGCCCGACCGCATGGTGGTGGCCGCCTCCGGCGCCGTCGACGAGACCGAGCTGCTGGCCCTGGCCGAGCGCTGGTTCGGCGGCGAGACGGCGACCCCCGCCGACGCGCCCGACGTTCCGCGCTTCACCGGCGGCGACGCGGCCCTGACGCGCCGCATCGAACAGGCGAACATCGTCTTCCAGTTGCCGGCCCCCTCGGCCAGGGACCCGTCCTGGGCGGCGGCGCGGCTGATGACCGAAATCCTCGGCGGCGGCATGGCCTCGCGCCTGTTCCAGAGCGCCCGCGAGGAGCGCGGCCTGGCCTACGCCATCGACGCCTATCACGAGCCCTATGAGGACGCCGGCCTGCTCGGCGTCTACGCCGGCGCCTCCGCCGAGCGGGCGGTGGAGCTGGCACGGGTCTGCGCGGCCGAGATCAGGGCCCTGGCCGAACACGGCCCGACCGCGGCCGAGCTGTCGCGCGCCCGGGCGGTGCTGAACGCCGGCCTGTGGATGTCGGACGAGAGCCCGGCGGCGCGGGCGGGGCGGGCGGCGGCCCAGGTGCTGATCTTCGGCGCGCCCATCGCATCAGCGACCATGGCCGAGCGGACCCTGGCCCAGACCGCCGGGGACGTGCGCGCCGCGGCGGCGGCGGCGCTGGTCCCCGGTCGCACCGCGACCGCCGTGCTGGGTCCCAGGGGCGCGGCCCCCGCCGGCGAGGCCTTCCGCGCCGCCCTTTTCGGCTGATCGCCCGGAGGCTATCCTTCCGCCATGGCCCTTCTGGACTGGATCAACGACGCGGCCGGGTCGAGCGTCAAGGGCGAGGGCGTCACCCTGCGATCGCCGCGCGCTTCGGATTACGAGGCCTGGGCGGCCCTGCGCCAGGCCTCCCAGGCCTATCTGCGACCGTGGGAGCCGACCTGGCCCGAGGATGATCTGACCCGGGCCGCCTTCAAGCGCCGTCTGTCGATCTACGCGCGCGAACTGGACGCCGGAAACGCCTGGCCCTTCTTCATCTTCGCCGATGGCGATCAGGCGCTGGTCGGCGCCATAACCCTGTCGAACGTGCGCCGCGGCGTCGCCGAGGCCGGGACCCTCGGCTACTGGATCGGCCAGCCCCATGCGGGGCGAGGCCACGCCACCGCGGCGGTGCGGGCCATGGTGGGCCACGCCTTCGATGAACTGAAGCTGCACCGGGTCGAGGCCGCCTGCGTGCCGACCAACCTGGCCTCGCGGCGGGTGCTGGAAAAGTCCGGCTTCGTGTTGGAGGGACAGGCCCGGGCTTATCTCAAAATTAACGGCGCATGGGCAGATCATCTGCTGTTCGGCATCGTCAATGACGCGGCCGGTCGTGGCGGCTGACCCGGGCTCATCCCTGGCGCCGTCCTGTCGGGATCGTCACGCGTTTTGAACACTCGCTCCAGAAGTCTGGCCTGGGACGCGACGACCGCCATAGAGGCGCTGGCCGCCGCGGACACGGCGCTGTGGATCTGGACCCCCTCCGACGACCAGATGCGCTTCACCGGCGCGACGCGGGCGCTGGGTCTCGGCCCGCTGGCCCCGGAATGCTCGGGCGCCGCCTTCACCGCCGTGGCCGTGCCGCAGGACCGATCGCTGGCCGAGCGCATCCTCAAGCCGCAGGCCGAAGGAACCGAGGTCGCCGTCCGCCTGCGCATGCGCGACGCCGAAACCTGCATCTGGCGCGGCGTCTGGCTCGAGGACGGCCTGCGCGCCGCGGGCGTCGTGGCGCTTGAGACCAAGTTCGCGGCCTCGCATCGGGATCATCTGACCGGCCTGCTGGACCGCCGCACCTTCCTCGCCCGCGCCGGCGAGACCCTGACCCAGCCGGGCGACTATGATCTGGTGGTGGCCGACGTCGACCGTCTGCGCCGGCTCAACGAGGCCCTCGGCCACGAGCGCGCCGACCTCGTCCTGGCGGCGCTCGGTTCGCGCCTGAACGGCGCCTTCGCCCAGGACGCCAGTCCGGCCCGCGTCGGCGAGGACGAGTTCGCGGTGATCGTGCCGCGCGGCTCCGGGGCGGCCTCCGAACGCCTGCGCGAGGCCCTGGAGCAGCCGCTGCGGGTGGCCGGCTTCGACATCTATCCGACTGTCTCGATCGGCGCCGTGGCCGCCGAGGGCGGGCCGGACGCGCCCGATCCCGCCGAGCTGTTGCGCCGCGCCGAACTGGCCGTCGAACAGGCCAAGACCGCGGGCAGGGGCGGGGCCGCCGCCTACGGCCGGGCGCTGGAGTCCGACAGCCTGTCGCGGCTGGCGCTCGAGGCGGATCTGCGCAACGCCTTCGTGCGCGGCGAGATCGAGCCCTTCTACCAGCCCATCGTCAATCTGATGACCGGAGCGGTGGCCGGCTTCGAGGCCCTGGCGCGCTGGCGCCACCCGCAGCGCGGCCTGGTGCCGCCCGACGAGTTCCTCGGCCTCGCGGACGAAATGGGCCTGATGAACGAGCTGGGCCTGCTGATGATGACCCGGGCGTCGCGCCAGCTGGCCGAATGGCTGGCCCGGCACCCGTCCGCGGGTCGGCTGTTCTGCAGCGTCAACCTGTCGGTGGGCGAGATCGAGCGGGCCAATCTGGTCGGTGACGTGGCGCGAATCATCGCCGATGCGGGCCTGCCCCGGGGGGCGCTCAAGCTGGAGGTCACCGAGGGCGACATCATGCGCGACACCACGCGCGCGGCGGCGACCCTGAAACAGCTCCGCGACGCCGGCGCCTCGCTGGCGCTCGACGACTTCGGCACCGGCTTCTCGTCTCTGACCTGGCTGGCCAAGCTGCCGTTCGATACGCTGAAGATCGACCGCTATTTCGTTCTCACCATGGACAAGGACGAGGGCTCGGCCAAGATCGTCAAATCGGTGGTCAACCTCGGCCGCGACCTGTCGCTGGAGGTGGTCGCCGAGGGGGTCGAGAACGCCGGCCTCGCCAGCCTGCTGCTGGACGCCCAGTGCCACTACGGCCAGGGCTTCGGCTATGCGCCCGCCCTGCCGGCCCAGGAGGCCGAGGTCTATCTCAACGAGTCGCTGGCCGACGGCACGGCGCCGATCAAGGCCCGCTCGGCCTGATCCTGAGCGGACGCCCGCCGGGCGGCGCAGGCGGCCCGATGGTGGAAACAGCAACCATAGATAGCATCCGTCAACCTTGACGTTCGCCCACGCCGGGTGTGTATTGCGGCTGGGGCCGATTTTTCCGGCCTCCGCAGGAGGACGACGTATGCGTGTTTCGATCGTTTCCATCGTGCTGGCGGGCGGGATGCTGACCCTCGGCGCCTGCGCTCCGCTTGACACCAGCCCGATGACGCTGGCCGAGCGGACCGAACACTGCGACCGTCTGGGCGCCAGTCTGGAGCCCACCGGTCGCGAAACCGGCGACGCCCGGCAGGACTACAGCTGCGGGAACATTCACGCGACCACCTACGGACATGGCCGCCAGAACTCGGCGGAGCGCGCCTCCGAAAGAGCGAGGATTATCAGACGCGGCGGCTGACCCGGCGCCTTCGGGCGCCGGCGGTCTCGTCTACGCCCGGCCGCTCTGCCCTGACAGCTGCGCCGGATCGATGCCCAGGCCGGCCAGGGCGCGGGCCCATTTGCCCTCGTAGTCCGGATCGAAGATCAGGTCGGCGTCGGCGTCGGCGGTGAGCCAGACGTTCTCGCCCAGTTCGTCCTCCAGCTGCCCCTCGCCCCAGCCGGCGTAGCCCAGCAGCAGCATCGACCGGCGCGGCCCGGCGGTGGGATCGACCATAGCCGCCAACGCCTCGCGGGTGCCGGTCATCGCCAGCCCCTCGCCGAAGGCCAGCGAGGCGTCCTCGGCCAGCCAGTCGTCGGTGTGCAGCACAAAGCCGCGCTCGCGCTCGACCGGGCCTCCTACCAGCACCGCCCGATCGGCGGCCGAATCCGGCGCCGGCGTCTCCAGCTTCGTCAGCACGGCCTTGAGGTCGACGCCCGGCGCGGGGCGGTCCAGGCGCAGGCCCATGGCGTGGTCGGGCCGGTGGGCGCAGACGAGGATGACGGCGTGCTCGAAGCGTGGATCGCCGATGCCCGGCATGGCCACCAGCAACCGGCCCGCGAGGGATTGGAAATCGTCCATATCCCTATCATCGGGAGCGGGCGTCGCGGGCGCAAGGCCGAGCGGCAGGCGAAAGCTTGGCGCGGCGCCCGGCAACGCCTATCTGGACCGGGCGTTTGACATCCACCCCATCCCTGTCCCGGAGCCTGCCATGACCGTCCAGATCGGCGACCGCATCCCCTCGGCCACCCTGACCCGCGCCACCGACGACGGTCCGAAGCCCGTCTCCACCGACGATATCTTCGCGGGCAAGACCGTGGCCCTGTTCGCCGTGCCTGGGGCCTTCACCCCGACCTGCTCGGCCAAACATCTGCCTGGCTTCAAGGATCACCGCGACGACCTGGCCGGCAAGGGCGTCGACACCGTCGCCTGCCTGTCCGTCAACGACGCCTTCGTCATGGGCGCCTGGGCCGACAGCCAGGGCGTGGGCAAGGACGACATCGTCATGCTGGGCGACGGCAACGGCGACTTCACCCGCGCCCTCGGCCTGTCGATGGACGCCAAGGGCTACGGCATGGGCGAGCGCTCGCAGCGCTATTCGATGATCGTGAGGGACGGCGTGGTCGAGCAGCTCAATGTCGAGCAGCCGGGCGAGTTCAAGGTGTCGTCGGCCGAGCACCTGCTGACGCAGCTCTGAAGAGGGACGCTACCGCTCGCGGCGCGGCCGCTCGCCGCCTGGACGCGGATTGCCGATGACCAGCGACGTCTTCACCCCCGAGCAGCGCAGCGCCGTGATGCGGCGGGTGAAGGGACGCGACACCGGGCCGGAACTGACCGCGCGGCGCATTCTTCACGCCGCGGGCGTCGGCTACCGGCTGGGCGGCGGCGGCCTGCCGGGCAGGCCGGACCTGGTGATGAAGGGGCGGCGCACGGCCGTGTTCGTGCACGGCTGCTTCTGGCACGGCCATGACTGCCCGCGAGGGGGCCGCAAGCCGAAGGCCAACGCCGCCTACTGGATCGCCAAGATCGAACGCAATCGCACCCGCGACGCGGCGGCGCGCTCGGCGCTGCAGGCGGCTGGCTGGCGGGTGGTGACGGTCTGGGAGTGCGGCATGAAGGGGCCGGATTTCGCCGACCGCCTGGTCGCCGCCGTGCGCGATCAGGCCGCCGCGGTCTCCATTCCGGCTTCGTCCCCGGACTGAGCCATGGCCATCACATGGTTGATGGCGCCCAGCAGCATGGGCGGCGTGATCGGCTTGGGCACGAAATAGGTCATGCCCGCCTCGGTGCAGGCGGCGATGTCCTCCGGCGCCGTATCCGCGGTCACCGCGATGACCGGGACGCAGGCGTTGGGCCCGCCGCCGGCGCGGATGCGGCGCGTCGTCTCGCGCCCGTCCAGTTCCGGCATCCGCACGTCCATGAAGATCAGGTCGAAGCTGGAGGTCTCGCAGATTTTCAGCGCCGCCATGCCGTCGGCCGCCGTGTCGATGTCGCAGCCGAGCGGCTGCAGGATCAGCTGGATGGCGCGGCGATTGATGTCGTGATCGTCGACGACCAGCACGCGCATCGGGCGGCCCTCGTCCTCGTCGTCGGAGGGCGCCGGGGCCGCTTCGGCGAGGGGCTCCGGTTCGGACGCCGCTTCGCTCAGCGGCTGCGGGGCCGGAGCCGGCGTGGCCGGGGCCGCGGGCCGGCTCGACGGCCGTGTCGGCAGGGCCCGGGCGACCGCGTCGCGGCTCTCCTGGCCGAGCGCCGGCGCGACGGCCGCCCCGGCCTGGGCGGCGTCCAGGCGCAGGGACAGGGTGAAGATGGCGCCTTCGCCGACGCTGCTGCGCGCGGTCAGGCGGCCGCCCATCAATTCGGCCAGCTGCCGGCTGATCGACAGCCCCAGGCCGGTCCCGCCGTGGCGGGCGCTGACGCCGTCGGTCGTCTGGTCGAACGGCGTGAAGAGGCGGGCCAGCTGGTCGGCCGTCATGCCCGGGCCGGTGTCGGCGACCTCGATCAGCACGGCGTGCCCGCCCGTATCCTCAGGCCAGATATTGAGGCGCAGGGTGATCGAACCCTCGGCCGTGAACTTCATGGCGTTGGAGATCAGGTTGTTCAGCACCTGTCGCAACCGCATCGGATCGCCCCGCACCAGGGTCGGGACCGTGGCGGCGCCTTCGATGCGCAGCTTCAGGCCCTTGGCCCGGGCCGGGCCCCGCCACAGGCGGGCGGACTGGTTCAGCAGTTCGCGCAGATTGAAGTCCACCGCCTCGACCGTCATGTGCCCGGCCTCAAGCTTGGCGTGGTCGAGCAGGTCGTCGAGCAGGGCCTTCATCATGAAGCCGGCGTCGCTGATCAGCCGGGCCTGGGCCCGCGCGGCGCTGTCGGACGCGCCGCGCTCCAGCTCGGCCGAGCCGGTCAGGATCGCGCTGATCGGGGTGCGAAGGTCATGGCCGACGGCGGCGAGAAAGGCGCTGCGGCCCGCCATGATCCGCTCGGCGTCGGCGCGCTTCTCCTCGGCCTCGATCCGGGCGGCGCTTTCCGAAATCCGGGCCTGGTTCATGCGCTGCCAGGTCGACAGGCAGTAGGTGATGAACACGCCCACCGCGACCGCGGCCGCCGTCACGAAGGCGGGCGATGCGCCGTGGGCGGCCATGAAGAAGGGTGTGGAGGCGAGATAAAGGAACTGCGGCGTCACCGTCAGCACCAGCACCGACCGCGAGCGCGGCGCATTGATCATCGAATAGATGGCGCCGGCTGACAAAAGCATGGCGGCGCAGATGCCGCCCATGGCGCCGCCGACCATCCACAGGGGAATGGCCAGGCTGCCGAAATAGCCGGCGTTGATGGACAGCATGGCGTAGCCGGCGAACCGGCGGACGCCGCGCAGGCGCTCGATCTTGCCGTCGTTGACCGGACCGAACACCCACAGGTCGACCACCTGGACCGCGAAATAGCCCAGCACCCAGGCGGCGCTGAGCGACCAGCCGAGCAGGGGGCTGAACACCAGGGCGCAGGCCGCGGCCATGCCCAGCCGCTGCAGCAGCGCCTTGCGCCTCTGGCGGATGGCGCCGGCCCAGGAGTCCTCGGCGGCGGCAGGCATGTCGGCTTTGGCGATCGCCATGCGGCTCCCCCCGGACCGGGCGACTTCGCCCGTGCCGCATCATGCCCGGCTTGCCCTAACGCTCCGTCAACGGGCGGTCCCGACAGCCTCTGCGGCTGTGGAAAAACCGTCGGCCCTGAGCCGGGCGGCGAGGTCGCGCTTGATCCGCCCGATCAGCCCCGGGCCCTCGAAGACCAGGGCGCTGTAGACCTGCACGGCCGAGGCCCCGGCGCGGAGACGGTCATAGGCCTCGGCGCCGGAGTCGATCCCCCCCACCGCGATCAGCGGCAGGCGTCCGGCGGAGGCCTCGGCGGCGGCGCGCAGGGCGGCGCGCGCCCTCGGTTTCAGCGGCGCGCCCGACAGGCCTCCGGCCTCGGTCCGGTGCGGCGAGCGCAGGCCCTCCGGCCGGTCGAGGGTGGTGTTCGAGACGATCAGGGCGTCGACGCCATGGTCCAGGGCGGCCTCGACGATCAGGCCGATTTCCGCCGCGGTCAGGTCGGGCGCGATCTTGAGGAAGACTGGCGTCGGGTCGCCCGCCCGGGCCTCGGCCAGCCGGCCGAGCAGGTCGTCCATGGCGGCCCGCCCCTGCAGGTCGCGCAGGCCCGGGGTATTGGGCGAGGAGACATTGACGGTCACGTAATCGGCCAGGCCCCTCAGCCGCCTGAGCCCGGCGACATAGTCCGCGGCCTTGTCTTCCGTATCCTTGTTGGCGCCGAGGTTGGCGCCGACGACGGTTCCCGCCGGACGACGGGAGAGCCGGTCCGCGAAGGCCTCCAGACCGTCGTTGTTGAAGCCCATGCGGTTGATCACCGCCCGGTCTTCGGACAGGCGGAACAGCCGGGGACGCGGGTTGCCCGGCTGCGCCCTCGGCGTCACCGAGCCGCATTCGACAAAGCCGAAGCCCAGCCGGGCCAGCCCGCGCAGAACCTCGCCGTTCTTGTCGAATCCCGCCGCCAGCCCGACCGGATTGGGCAGGGGGAGGCCGGCCACCGTCGTCACCAGCACCGGATCGTCGGCGGGCGGCGCGGGCAGGGGCGCGAGCTTCAGGGCCTCGATCGCCAGCCGATGCGCCGTCTCGGCGTCGAGGGTCCGCAACAGGGCCGCGCCGATGTCGGTCACGGCCATCCCGTCGTCCCGTCGTCGAAGATCATCGTACCGTCGTCCCGCACCGCCAGCCTCCTCTCGGACAGGACCGCCGTCATCGGAAGCGGCCCGTACAGGTGCGGGAACAGGTCGCCGCCCCGCGACGGCTCCCAGCGCAAGGCCCCCGCCAGGGCGGGCAACGCCACCTCGACCAGCATCAGGCGGTCGCGGCCCGCATAATGGCGGCGCGCTGTCCCGGCCAACTGGTCCGCCGTCGACATATGGATGTAGCCGTCGGCGCGGTCGACGGCCGACCCGTCATAGGCGCCCGCCGTCCGGGCCGCGTCCCATTCGCGCCGGTCGACCAGCTTGTAGGCGGTCTGCATCATTCCGCCGCCATGTCGCGCGGCTGCAGATAGCCCTCGAGCGTGCGGCGGCCCGCCGCGTCGATCCCGAAGATCGCCGCCGCCCCCGGCGGAAAGCCGCCGGTCATGCGGTCGAGCGCGGACGGCGAGGCGGCGCTCTCGATCAGATATTCCACGGCCAGCAGGTGGACCCCCGGATTGTGCGCCACCACCATCAGGCAGCCGGCCTCGTCCTCGGCGCCCTCGATCAGGCGGCGCAGGACGTCCGACCCGCCGTTGAACAGGGACTCGTCATCGTGAATCTGGACGTCCCCGAAGGCGTCGTGAAGCAGGTCCCATGTCTGGCGCGTGCGGGTCGACGGCGACACCAGGGCGAGATCCGGGCGCAGGCCGCGCGCCGCCAGGGCGCGGCCCATGGCGGCGGCGTCGGTCCGGCCGCGCGGCGACAGGGCGCGATCGCGGTCGCGGCCGGACCCGGCCGACCGTTCGGCCTCGGCGTGGCGCATCAGGATCAGTCTCTGCATGCCCGCCCTTTAGGGCCTGACGGGCGGACTGCAAAGCGCGGGCGGCGCGTCAGGCGCGAACCCGGCGGCTGCGCGACGCCGGCTGGGGGCGCAGGGCGGGGGCGAGGGCCGGCGCCAGGGCCGTGGCGCCGCCGGGATGCACCCGGGCGTAGGCCTGTCGCGTCGCCTCCAGCAGGATGACCCCCGCCGCCCCCGGAAGGACGCGCCGGCCGACCTGTTCGAAGCCGTCGGCGAGGGGCAGCAGCGGACCCCACGGCGGCACGTACAGGGTCTGGGACCAGGCGGTGGGCTCCAGCCCCGCGGCCCGCACCAGCTGTTCCAGCTGGCGTCGGGTGAACGGGCGGCCGTGCCCGAACGGGGTCGCCTCGACGCGCGACCACAGCCCGCCGCGGGCGGCCGCGATCAGGATAATGCGGCCGGCGGGAGCCAGGGCCCGCACCGCCTCGGTCAGCAGGCCGGCGGCGTCCTCGGCCTCTTCCAGCGCATGGACCAGCAGGATGCGGTCGAAACTGCCGGCCGCGAACGGCAGGCGGCGGTCATCGACGAGGACGGTGCGGTTGCGCCCCGCCGGGGGCCACAGTTCGACGCCCTGTCCGCCCGGCATCGCCGCCACCACCCGCCGGGCCCCGACGAAGGCGTCCAGCCATGGCGTCGCATAGCCGACCCCCAGCACGTCGCAGCTCGCCGCCTCGCCCCAGGCGTCCTCCAGCCGCCGCGCCAGCAGCCGCCGCGCCAGCGCCCCGGCCGGCTCACCGTAGAAGGTCCGAAGCTCTTCGATGCTGCGCCGCATCCGGCCACCATAGGCCGCGGAACGGGCCGCTGCTAGAATGCGCCATGCCCCTGGATGTTCGCCTCTTCCCGTGCCTCTCCGACAACTACGGCTTCCTCGTCCGCGACGCCGCAACCGGCGCCGTGGCGACGGTGGACACGCCCGACGCCGACGCCATCCTCGCTGATCTCGAACGCTCGGGCTGGGGCCGGCTGGACCTGATCCTCAACACCCACTGGCACCCCGATCACACCCAGGGAAACGCGGCGCTGAAGGCGGCGACCGGCTGCGAGATCGTCGGCCCGGAAGAGGTGCGCAGGGCCGAGCCGCTGGATCGCGTGGTGCGCGGCGGCGACACGGTGATGCTGGGCGGGACGGCGCTGGATGTCTGCGACACGCCGGGCCACACCCTGGGTCACATTGTCTACCGCGACGCCGCCGGCGGTCAGGCCTTCGTCGGCGACACCCTGTTCGCCCTCGGCTGCGGGCGGCTGTTCGAGGGCGCGCCGGAGCAGATGTGGGACAGCCTGCGGACCCTCGCCGCCTGGCCGGACGAGACCACGGTCTGGTGCGCCCACGAATACACCGCGGCCAACGCCCGCTTCGCGCTCAGCCTCGACGACCGGCCGCAGATGGCCGCCCGGGCGGCGGCCGTGTTCGCGGCGCGGGAACGCGGTCAGCCGACGGTCCCGACCACCATCGGGGCGGAGAAGGCGTTCAATCCCTTCCTGCGCGCCGCCGACGCCGCCGACTTCGCGGCGCGGCGCGCGGCCAAGGACAGCTTCGCCGGCTGACGCGCCGACGGGCTCACGGCAGGATGGCGCGGATCACCCGGGCCGAGGACGGGCGCCCGGCCATGCCCTGGCGGGGGTCGACCGTGACGGTCAGCCGTCCGCCCGCATAGGTCACGCC
>JBGTSL010000018.1:0-12256 GCA_041940325.1 Brevundimonas sp. | reverse complement strand
CTACGGCACCGCCCGGGCCGACTTTCCCGGCGGCGACGCGGCGACCCTGTATCGTTCGATCCAGCGCATCCTTGCCCTGCCGGACGAGACGCGGCTGTTCGTCGGCCACGACTATCTGCCGGAGACCGGGCGCACCGAGTTCGTCTGGGAGACCACGGTGGGCGAGGAGCGCCGCGCCAACATCCATGTCGGCGGCGGGGTGAGCGAGGCGGACTTCGTCGCCCGCCGCACGGCGCGCGATGCGGTGCTGGGCAAGCCGAAGCTGATCCTGCCCTCGCTGCAGGTGAACATCCGCGCCGGGGACCTGCCGCCGCCGGAGGCCTCGGGCAAGCGGTTCCTGAAGCTGCCGGTCAACGCCATCTGAACCGATGTTCCCGTTCCGTTTCGGGGCGGGAGCGGCTATCTACGGGCGGTGAGCGTCTCCACCCTCCCCTCCTCCGCAGACCTGACCGGCGCCGAGCCGTGGTTGGTGCTGCCCGCGGCGCTGGCCGTGCCGCCGGGGGCGGGGGCGATCTGCGACGACGAAGGGGCCCGCAAGATCGGGCGCGGGGCGGCCGAGGGGGCCTTCACCACCGGACCGGTGCTGGTGGCGCACGCCAGCCTGACAGCGCGGCGGCTGGGGATCGCACCGCCTGGACGGTCGACCGATCTGCTGGATGTACTGGAGCTGTTCGCCTTCGTGCGGCCGGCGCGGTTCTGCGCGCCCTCGCCGAGCGGGCTGGCGCTGGCCATGGGACAGGCCGAACCGAAGGGGGCGGAGGCGCAGGCGGCGGCGCTGCGAAAGGCCGCCGACGGGCTGCTGCGCGAATTGGCGGATCCGGCCTATCCGGACCGGGAGGCGGCCTTCACCCTGGCCGAAACGCTGGGGCGCGCGGGCTGGGCCTGGGGCTGGCGGGTCTTGGGGGCGTTGCAGCACCAGCCAGTGCGGGAACGGCAGCATCGCGGCAGCGGGCTGGACGCCTGGTCGCGGCTGGCGGAATGGGAAGACGAGGCGCCGCGCGGCGAGGCTGGGTCGGCGCCGGTCGATTCCGAGAGCGCCCGCATCCGGCTGGACAAGCTGTTGCAGGCCTCGGGGCTGGACGAGACGAGGCCGACGCAGAGCGACTACGCCGCCGAGGCCGCCTACGCCTTCTCGCCGCGCGACGAGGAAAACCGGCCGCGGGTGCTGCTGGCCGAGGCGGGGACCGGGACGGGCAAGACCCTGGGCTATCTGGCGCCGGCGTCGCTGTGGGCCGAGCGCAATGCGGGGGCGGCCTGGGTGTCAACCTATACCCGCGCCCTGCAGCGCCAGATCGACCGCGAGAGCGCGGCGCTGTGGCCCGATCCGGCCGAGCGCAAGCGCAAGACGGTCGTGCGCAAGGGGCGGGAGAACTATCTCTGCCTGCTGAACCTGCAGGACATGGTGCAGGCGGCGCAGCTGGGCAACGGCGACCTGATCGGCATGGCCCTGGCCAGCCGCTGGGCCCTGCACACGCGCGACGGCGACATGACCGGAGGCGACTATCCGGGGTGGCTGCCGGGGCTGTTCGCGGTGGGGACGAGCCAGCAGGCCAGCGCCGCCAATCTGGTCGACCGGCGCGGCGAATGCGTCCACGCCGCCTGCCCGCACTACCGGACCTGTTTCGTCGAGAAGACCATCCGCGCCAGCCGCCGGGCCGATCTGGTGGTGGCCAACCATGCGCTGGTCATGACCCAGGCGGCCTTCGACGGGGCGCGGTCGGCGCGCGGGCTGAAGCAGGACGGCGAGACGGCGGCGCTGAAGCGGATCGTCTTCGACGAGGGCCATCATCTGTTCGACGCCGCCGACAGCGCTTTCTCCGCCTGTCTGTCGGGGCAGGAGGCGGCCGAGCTGCGGCGCTGGATCCGGGGGCCGGAGGGGCGCGGGCGGCGCGGGCGCGGGCTGGAACAGCGGCTGGGCGACCTGTGCGCCGACAATGAGGCGGCGACGAAGGCGCTGCAGGACGCGGTGCGGGCGGCGGCGCAGCTGCCCGGCGAGGGGGTGTCGGGGCGGATCGCGCCAGCCTCGGGCGAGGTCAATCCGGTCGGGCCGATCGAGCGTTTCCTGCTGGCCGGGCTTGAGCAACTCAGGGCGCGGACGTCGGAGAACGCCTCCGGCAGCGGGGTCGAGTTCGGCATGGAGTGCGCCCTGCGGCCGGTGACCGAGCCGGTGCTGGAGACGGCGCGGGAGGCGGCCCAGGCGCTGGCCGCGGTAGAGGCGCCGCTGCTGGCCCTGGCGCGGCATCTGGAGGACATTCTCGACGACGAGGCGGCCGAGCTGGACGGGTCGCAGCGGTCGCGGATCGAGGGGGCGCTGCGCGGGCTGGACCGGCGGGCGCGGATGACCCTGCCCGGCTGGCGGTCGATGCTGGCGGCGCTGGAGGTCGCGTCGGACGAGCCTGACCCGGACTTCGTCGACTGGCTGTCGGCCGAGGCGGCGTTCGGGCGGATCATGGACGTGGCCCTGCGGCGGCACTGGATCGATCCGACCGTGCCGCTGGAGGCGGCGGTGGTCATGCCCGCCCACGGGGTTCTGGTGACCAGCGCCACCCTGTCCGATCCGAACAGCGATGACCCGTTCGACATGGCCCGGCTGCGCACCGGCTCGGCGCGGCTGATCGAGCCGGCGCGGACGCTGAAGGTCGAGAGCCCGTTCGACTACGCCGCCAACGCCCGGGTCATCGTCGTCAACGATCTGGTCAAGGACGACGCGCGCCAGACGGCGGCGGCGATGCGCGAGCTGTTCCTGGCGGCGGGCGGCGGCGGGCTGGGACTGTTCACGGCCATCCGGAGGCTGAAGGCGGTCTATGAACGGCTGGGGCCGGACCTGGCGAAGGCGGGCATCCCGCTCTACGCCCAGCACGTCGATCCGCTGGAGGTCGGGGCGCTGGTCGACGTGTTCCGGGCCGAGCAGGACTCCTGCCTGCTGGGCACCGATGCGGTGCGCGACGGCGTCGACGTGCCGGGACGTTCCTTACGCATCCTCGCCTTCGACCGCGTGCCGTGGCCGCGGCCGGACCTGCTGCACCGGGCGCGGCGGGCGAGGTTCGGCGGCGAGGGCGCGGGCGGGCGCAATTTCGACGACGCCCTGGCGCGGGCCAGGATGGCCCAGGCCTTCGGCCGGCTGATCCGCCGCGCCGACGACCGGGGGGTGTTCGTCATGCTGGACGCCGCCTGTCCCACGCGGCTGTTCGGCAGCCTGCCGCCGGGGACCGAGGTGCAAAGGATGGGGCTGGCGGAAGCCGTGGAGCTGGTTGGCGCGTTCCTGACTTCTGATAAGGAGCGCCCATGAGTCCCACGCCCCCCCGCCATTCCCGCCGCGGCCTCGTGATTCCCTTCCTGATCGCGGGCGTCCTGCTCGCGGCCTGGACCGGATGGTGGTTCTACCTCGCCGGTCAGGTCGAGACGCGGCTGGCGGTCCAGACGGAGGGCCTGCGGGCGGCCGGGTGGCAGGTGAACCACGAACCGGCGTCGGTCGGCGGCTGGCCGTTCCGCATCCGCGTCGCCTTTCCCGCCGCCGACGTGGTGGCCCCGTCGGGGCATGGCGTGGCGGCGTCCGAGCTGGTGGCCGAGGCCAACGCCTGGAACCCGGACCGCTGGATGCTGATCGCGCCGGACGGCCTGGTGCTGACCCGCGCCGGCAAGGGCCAGGTGGCGGTCGAGGGCGAGGCCCTGCGCATGAGCGTCAGCCATCTGCGCGACCGTTTCCCCGACCTGCGGATCGAGCTGGCGCGGCCGACCTTCACCCCGGTGGCCGGGGCGGACCCCTTCCCGCTGGCCTCGGCGGAGCGGATCGAGCTCTACACGCGGCCGCATCTGACCGACGGCGAGGCGGCGACGGACGAGATGGACGTGCTGTTCCGTCTGATCGACGGGCGCGGGCGGGCCGGCGGGCCGGTCGAGGGCGCCACCCGCGAAGGCGAGCTTTCGGCCGAGGTGGAGGCGACGATCGAACAGGCCAGCCGGCTGCGCGGCGTGGACAGCGCCGGGGTGTTCTCTAGCTGGACCGAGGCCGGCGGCCGCTTCACCGGCGTCAAGGGACGGCTGCAGGCGGGCGAGAGCAGCGCCACCCTCTCCAGCGACGCCCTGTGGGCGCGCGCGGACGGGCGGCTGGAGGGGCGGCTGGCCCTGACCGCCGAGCGGCCCGGAGAGGCGATCGCCGGGCTGGCGGGCTCGCGCGAGGGCGCGGTCAACCGCGTCGGCGCCGCGGGCGCCGCGGCGGCCGCCACGGTGCAGGGCGACCGGCCGATGGATCTGGTGCTGGTGTTCAGCGACGGCCGCACCTGGCTGGGGCCGTTCGCCCTCGCCCCCGCGCCGAAGCTGTTCTGATGCTGGCGACTCCCGAACCCGACGCCGGGCGGCAGGCGCTGGACCGCGCCCTGGCCGAGGCCGTGAAGGCGCGTCTCGCCGCCGGGGCGCATCCGACACCGGAGGTCGAGACCATCGCCCTGCGCCGCGCCCTTGTCGGGCTGTCGGCGGCGGAGGCGGCGGCCGCCCGCTGCGTGCTGGGACGGCTGGACTCGGCCAACGGCCCGGCCCTGATCGTCTGGGGGCCGGCCAGCCAGGTCCTGGCCGCGGACCGCTTCGGGCTGACGGCGCGGATGGCCGCGACGCCCGAGGCGGGGCTGGCGGCGGCGCGCAAGGGGGGGCGGGCGCTGATGGATCTGTCGGCCGCTTCGGCGTGGTGGGGACGGCTGCTGGCCGAGCCGCGGCTGCGGGTGACGGGGGCCCTGCCGGACCATGGCCACGGCCTGCCCCGCGCCCTGCTGGTCCAGCCGGCCGATCCGGGCCCGACCGGCGACGATCGCACATTCTGGGTCACCGACAGCCCGTGGACGGACGCCCGCATCGTGCGCAGCCTGGGCGAGGGCGGCCTCGCCGCCGACCCGCTGATCGCCGCGGGCGGGTTGAAGCTGTTCGTGCTGGCGGGCTATGTGCAGGCCGACGACGGGCGGCTGAACGGCGCGCCCGGCGAGATGAGCGGCGTTATCGGCGCCGCGCCCGTATTCTGACTTCGAGGACCTGCCCATGACCGACGCACCCGCGCCCAAACCCGGCATCCTCGACATCGCCCCCTATGTCGGCGGCAAGTCGCGCATCGAGGGCGTGGCCGAGCCGATGAAGCTGTCGTCGAACGAGAACATGCTCGGCGCGGGGCCGAAGGCGCGCGAGGCCTTCGAGGCGGCGGTCGGCCACATCCACGTCTATCCGGACGGGCGGGCGTCGAAACTGCGCGCGGCGGTGGCGGAGCAGCACGGCCTGGAGCCGGAGCGGCTGATCTTCGGCAACGGCTCGGACGAGGTCTTCGCCCTGCTGAACCAGTGCTACCTGACGCCGGGCGACAACATCGTCACCGGCCAGTACGGCTTTCTCGCCTACCGGATCAGCGCCCTGGCCAACCAGGCCTCGGTCAAGCTGGCCCCTGAGCCGGAGTTCAAGGCCACGCCCGAGGCCCTGCTGGAGCATGTCGATGAACGGACCCGCATCGTCTATGTCTCCAGCCCGTCGAACCCGACCGGCAGCTACAATACCGGCGAGGAAATCCGCCGCCTGCACGAGGGGCTGCGCCCCGACGTCATCCTGGTCGTCGACGAGGCCTATGCGGAATACGTCACCGAGCCGGACTGGGAGACCAGCTTCGGCCTGGCGCGCGACAGTCAGAACATCGTGGTGACGCGGACCTTCTCGAAGATCCACGGCCTCGGCGGGCTGCGGATCGGCTTCGGCTATGCGCCCCTGAAGGTGGCCGAGGCGGTGGACCGCATCCGCCTGCCGTTCAACGTCTCGGTGCCGGGCATCGAGGCGGCGGTGGCGGCGCTGGGCGACGAGGCGCACCAGCAGGCCTCGCGCGACCTGATCCACACCTGGCGGCCGCGCCTGACCCAGGCCATCAGCGGCTTCGGCTTCGAGGTCCTGCCCAGCGCGGGCAATTTCGTGCTGGTCCGCTTCAGGGACGCCGAACAGGCCCAGCGGGCCAACGACTACCTGAACTCGAAGGGCGTCATCGTCCGCCCGGTCGGCGGCTACGGCCTGCCCGAGGCGCTGCGCATCACCATCGGCACCGAGGACCAGAACCGCGCGGTGCTGGACGCTCTCAGCGAGTTCGCGGCGAGCTGAACCGCTGACGGGCGTTCGGCCCGGCCGGGGCGACGGGCGAAATCAGCCGTCCCAGCCGCACCGCTCGCGGGCGCAGTCCTGGTAGCACGCGGTCCAGGCGGGGCCGCCGCCGGGATGCTCGCCGTAGCAGCGGTACTGACATTCCATGTAGCAGAAGTCGTTGCGCTGGACCGGCCCGCCGGGAGCCTGGGCCGCGGTGGCCGTCGCCATGGCGGCGGCGAGAACAGTGACGCTGAGCGGCTTGCGCATGCGAATACCCTCCATCCGGGAGAGAAAGCGGAGCGGTTGCCCGGGAGTTCCCGGCGAAGGTGGTTAACTCACCCGCGGCGGAAAATGCGGCTGGCGGCCCAGCCGGTGAAGGCCGCGAGCAGCACGCAAAGGATGCCGTAGGTCCACGGCCGGTTGTGGGCGAACTCGAAGATGTCGCGTTCGATGCCGACCTTCTCGACCGTCAGGGTGAGGTTGGAAACCGAGACCGGATCGCCGTCCTGGAACAGCCAGACCTCGGCGAAATACTGGCCGGTGGGGGCCACGGCGGGCAGTTCGATCTCGGCGCGGAACAGGCCTCGATCGACGAACCGGACCCCCTCGGGATTGGTATTGTACAGGGCGGCCGCCTCGCGCAGGCGGATCACCGCGCGGCGCCAGTCGAGGTAGTCCTCGCCGAGCCGGCTGATGACCACGTCGCGGACGCCGTAGCGGGTTACGACGCGGCTCTCCTCCGGCGCGTTGATGCGCAGGTGATCGACCCCGACGCCGAGGCGCCGCAGGTCGCCGAAGTCGGCGATGTCCGCGAGCGGTCGCGTCGAGGCGGTCATGTAGAAGCCGGGCGCACCCTCGAACACCACCGGGCGGCTGTTCAGCCAGACCCCCATGTTGCGCGTCTTCTTGACGAGGCGGACGGGGGCGTCGGGCCCGCGCACCACGACCACCACATCGGTGGGGTCGTCGCCCGGATTGAACACCGCGCCATAGAGCACAATGGAGGCGCCGCTGAAGCCGGAGTCGACGCTGACGCGGGCGTCGGTCAGGGCGGCCGCGACCCGCAGGCGGTCCTCGGTCGCCGCCGACCGTTCGGGGGCGGGCGCCTCGACGGCAGGCGGCGGCGGCGGCAGGGCCTGGATCATTCGGCCACCCCCGGAGCGAAGCCGAACAGGTCGGACGGCCGGACGAACAGCTCCAGCCCCATCTGGATGCCGACCAGCAGCACGATCAGCCCGAGCACGGCGCGCAACTCCTCGGCCCGGAAGCGGCCCGACCAGCGCGCGCCGTACTGGGCCCCCACCACGCCGCCGAGCAGCAGGATGATCGACAGCACGATGTCGACAGTCTGGTTTCGCCCCGCCTGCAGGACGGTGGTCATGGCGGTGGTGATGATGATCTGGAGCAGGCTGGTGCCGACCACCACGCTGGCCTTCATGCGCAGTATATAGAGCATGGCGGGGACGAGGATGAAGCCGCCGCCAACGCCCATGATGGCGGACAGGACGCCCGCGAAGGCGCCGAGGGCGAACGGCGGGATGGCGCTGATGTAGAGCCCGGAACGGGGAAATTTCATCCGCAGCGGCAGGCCGTAGAGCCACAACGGGCGGCGGCGCTCCTTGTGCGGCGTGATCTCGCCGCGGACGCGCCGGAGGATCTGCCCAAGGCTTTCGTACAGCATCAGGGTGCCGATGGCGCCGAGGAACAGCAGGTAGGACAGGGCCACGACGAGATCGGCCTGCCCCAGCAGGAGCAGGTAGCGGAACAGCTCGACCCCCCCGAGGGCGCCGAGGACGCCGCCGGCGGCCATGACGCCGCCGATGCGGTAGTCGACCGCCTTCTGGCTGGTGTAGCTGATCACGCCCGAAGTCGAGGAGGCCACGACGTGGCTGGCCTGGCTGGCCACCGCGACGGGCGGCGGAATCCCGAGAAAGATCAGGATCGGGGCCATCAGGAAGCCGCCGCCGATGCCGAACAGGCCCGAGACGAAGCCGACCACCGCCCCCAGGATCACCAGGGTCGGCCAGTTCACCGAAACCTCGGCGATCGGCAGATAGATATCCAAAGGACGCGCCTTCGGCTGGAACTGAGGCTAGGCGCCGGAGAGGCGACGGTGATGGTGTCCTATACGCACGCCGCGGCCGCCGCCACACAATGCGCCGAAAAGGCTAGATCAGGCGAGCGGCTCGACCTGGAAGGCGTCGGCGGCGGCGCGCGCAGCGCCGCGCTCGGACGCCGGCAGGCCGGTCCGGAGCCGCTCGACCGCCGCCTGGGCGTCGCCATCCCCGGCGCGCGCGGCGATCAGGTACCATTTGTAGGCTTCCGGAAGGTCGGACTGGATGCCCTCGTCCCCGTTCTCGTACAGCCTGGCGACGTTGAACTGGCTGTCGACCAGCCCCGCCTCCGCCGCCTTGAGCAGCCATACGATGGCCTCGGCCCGGTCCCGCGCGCCGCCGATCCCTTCGAACAGGTACATGCCGTAGTTGTGCATGCCGCGGGCGTCGCCGGCGTCGGCCGCGCGGCGAACCCAGGCCCGAGCCTCGGCCGGGCTGGCGGCCAGACCCGCCGCACCGTTTTCGTACAGGCTGGCGAGATGCAGCTGGGCCGGGGCGAAGCCGAGGCCGGCGGCCTGTTTCAGCGTCTCGACGCCGGCGGCGTCGTCGGCGTCGAGCAGCTCTATCGCCTGGCGGTAGAGGTCGGCGCCGCGCGCCTGGTCTTCGGCCGACGGCGCGGCGGGAACCGCGGCGAGGGCCGCGACGGGCCGGGCTTCCGGGTCAGCGCTCTGGTCCCCCAGCGCCGGAAGGCGGAGGCCGGCTCCGGTGAGCTCGCCGAAGGCCGTCGCCCCGACGGCGGTCAGCAGCACGGCCACCGCCGAGGCGCCCAGCGCCTTGCGCACGGTGTCGCCGCCCCTGGAAGCCTGTTTGTCGAGCCGCTCCTGGAGCCGCGACTTGCCGCCCCGCTTGAGGCCGAATCCGGAGCGCGCCGGGGCGTCCTCCTCCGGCGTGGCCATGGCCGCACGGGCGGCGTCGATGGTCTGGCGCGTCGATGAAGCCCGGCCCTGGGCGGCGGCGGCGCGCAGGGCGCGCGGGTCGACGAATTCGGTTTCGCCGGCGAACTCATCCGGACCGGCGTCGAGAGGCGGCGGCGCGGTGGCGGCGAGGGCGTCGGACACGTCGGCGCCGCCGAAGCCCTGGGCGAACGCCGCCGGGGCGGCGGGCGGCGCGGCCGGGACCGGAGCGAAGGTCGGCGTTTGCGGCGCGGGGGCGACCTCTTCGGCGAGCGCCGGTTCGGCCGTTCGGCTGCCGAACGGCGCCGACGGCGGAACGTCCGGCGCCGGTCCGCGCATCACGGCGTCGAAGACGGTGTCGGCGGTCAGGACCTCCTCGCGGCCGCCGGGGCCAGGCTCGACCCCGGATTCCGGCGGCGCGAGATCCGCGGACCAGGCCTGCTGTTCGGCGAAGACCGGGTCGTCGAACCCGTTGTCGAAGCCGGCGTCCGGGAAGGCCGCATCCGGGAAGGCGGCGAAGCGCCAGTCGGGCTCGGCCGTTTGGGGGCGGGCGGCCGGTTCGGCGCGGCGGCCGATGTTCTCGCGCGCCTCGGCGATCAGGGCCGCGGTGCGCTCTTCGGACAGGCGCATGCGCTCGGCCAACTCGCCGGAGGCGCGGTCGTAGTGCTGCTCGATCTTGCTCGAGCTGTCGGCGAGGCGACGGCCGATGTCTTCCAGGGCCTGCTGCGAGCGGCGCTCGGACTGGGCGATGCGGTCGCTGAGGCGGTCGGAGATGCGGGTGATCTCGCCGCCCAGCTTCTCCAGCGCCATGGCGTGCCGGTCGTCGGCGGCGACCAGCCGCTGCTCCAGCCCCTGGGCGAAGCGGCCCATGTCGGTCTCGACCTTGCGGGTCAGGGTCTCGCCCAGCTTCTCGAGCCGCGCGGGCGTCTCGGACTCGATCCTGCCCACGCGGCCGTTGAGGTTCTGGGCGATGCGAAGGACCTCGCGACCCATGGCCTCGACGGCCTGGGCGGAGCGCTGCTCGGACGCCTTGACCTGATCGCCGATGGCGAGGACGGCGCGCTCGATGCGGTCCATCCGGCCCTCGGCCTCGGCCGTGTCCATGCGGCGCATCATCTCGGCGCGATTGGCCTCGACCTGACGGCTGAGGGTCTCGGCGAGCTTTTCGAACCGCGCCGCCTCGCGGGCGCCCTCGGGCTCGACGCGGGCCTCGGCGGCGCGCAGTCGCCGGTCCAGATCGGCGAACGAACGCTCGAGGCCGCGCAGGGCCTCGGTGGTGCGGCCCTGGGCCTCGTCGAGGCGCTGGCCGACCTGGGCCAGAAGATCCGCGCCGACGCCCGGACCGGCGACCTTCTCGACCGCGTCCATGCGCTGGCGCAGTTCGTTGACGCTGCCGCGCTGGCGCTCCTCGATGTCGTAGAGCCGGCCGGCGAGGGCGCCGAGGGTGGACTCGACCTTGCCGAAGGTCTCGGCCGTCTTCGGGCCGACCTCCTGCTCGAATTTGCGCAGGCGGCGATGGCCCTCGCGCAGTTCCTCGGAGATGTCGTCGATACGCCGGCCGTACGCCCGGCCCGACTCGTCCTGGCCGTCGAGCCGGCGGACGAGGCCGGAGACAGCCTGGTCGACGCCCTGGATGGCGACGGTCGAGCGGCGCTCGGCGGCCTCGAGCCGCGAGGCGATGGCGTCGATGGAGGCGCTCAGCCGCTGCCACGGCTCCTCGCCCGGGCCGTAGGCGTCCTCGACCCGGCGGCTGCGCGAGCGGCGCTCGTAGCTGTCAGCGGCGTGGGGGCGGCGCGACAGGGGCACCACGCCCTCCTCGTCGTCGCCGTCTTCCATGATCATGGTGTTCAGCCACTCGCCCAGCGTCATGCCGGAGCGACGGGCGAGGTCCTTGGCGATCTCACGCGCCCGGGGCTCGATGCCCTTTACGCTCCACGGCGCGGCTGCGCTCACTGATTCGCCTCCCGACCTTTGAATCGAACGCTACTCATCCAGATCAGGGGTGTAAACGCGTGGTTAACCCCAAGATGTAGGGTCTGACCCATCTTCCTGTGGAAAGCCCGTACACCGGCGACGAGTCTCGCGCCGCATCCGTTAACGGGTCGTGAAGATTAACGCCCCGGAAAGGACTCCGGCGCTTGCCCCCGCGCCTGCGGCGGGCCACTTGGCGGCGGATGAGCCTGAACCTGACCCTCGCCCTACTCGCCGCCGCCGTCGCCCTGGCGGTGTTCGCCGGCTGGCGCGGTGCCCGGCCGTCGCAGCCGCACCTCGGGGTGCGGATGATCCCGTGGCGCTTCGTGATGATCCTGGCGGGAGCGGTGGTCGTGCTGCTGCTGGTCCACGTCGCGGCCCTGCTCGGAATGCCGCAGGCGCGGCGCTAGACGGAACCGGCCGGGGCCGCGGGCCTTTCCCTGATCGAACCCCGCAGATCAGGAGACGCCGCCATGACCGACAAGCCGCTGACCGCCGCCGAGGCCGAGAAGGAATTCTGGGACCATCTGAAGAAGTCGAACACCGGCATGCTCGGACTGGACCAGCCGGGCTATCACGCCCAGCCGATGACCGCCTTCCGCGAGGAAGAGACCGGAACGATCTGGTTCTTCACCCGCGAGGACACCGACCTGGCCCGGGACGCCTCGGTCGGATCGGGGCAGAGCGCCATGTTCCACTACGGCTCGAAGGACCAGAACGTCTGGGCCTGCATCCACGGGACGCTGTCGGTGCAGGGCCACGACCGGGAGATCATCGACCGCTACTGGAACCCGGTGCTGGCCGCCTGGTATCCGGAAGGCAAGGACGACCGGATGCTGACCATCCTGCGCTTCGACGCCGACGACGGCCGGGTCTGGGTCAATGAGGGCGGCTTCTTCAAATTCGCCTATGAGATCGCCAAGGCCAATGTGACGAAGACCCTGCCGGACGCGGGCGGGGTGGCGGATGTGAATCTGCAGTGACAGGCAGTAGGGAACAGGCAGTAGGCAGCAGACGAACCGGGATCGGTCACCATCACTGCCTAATGCCTACTGCCTACTGCCTACTGCCCGACCTTAGCCCGCGAAACACCACGCCAACACGGCCTTCTGGGCGTGGATGCGGTTCTCCGCCTCGTCCCAGACGAGGGAGCGGGGGCCGTCGATGACGGCGTCGGTGACC
>JBGTSL010000017.1:0-12265 GCA_041940325.1 Brevundimonas sp. | reverse complement strand
ATCCGGGTCATCTCGTCGCCGTCGATGTCCACGATGGGGTTGGCGACCTTGATCCTGGTCATGCGGGTTCGCGCCTCTGTCTGCTGATATGGGGAAGGTTGCGGGGGTATAGCGACCGCACGCCCCCGGTGCAAAGGGCCGGGCCGACGCGGGACCGCAAACCTGACAGGTTGCGGCGAGGCCTTTGGACCGGGACTATGCGACGGACGCCGGTCCGGCGTCGGTGCGGAGGTGGTCGCCATGCTTTCGATCCGGAGTCTCGCGCTTGCCGTCGTGCTCGCCGCCTGGGGAGGCTGCGCCGTGGGGGAGGAGAAGGACGTCCCGCTCATGGATGACCCGGTCCGTCCCGAGGTCCGGTCCTTTCGCGACTGGCGCGCCGTCTGCGACAACGGCGCCGATTGTTTCGCCTATGGCCGGGCCGGCCCCGAGATGACGGGCTTTATCCGCATCCTCATGCCGGCGGGACCGGACGCTGAACCCGTGCTGTCGGTCGGCGCCTGGGGCGCGGACGACGCTGGCGCCTTCGAGCTCTACATCGACGATCAGCCCCGCCGCATCGCGGGTTCCAGGGACGAGACGGAATCCGGCGTCGCCGAACTACGGGGACCGGCCGCGCGTGACCTGATCCGCGCCATGGCCTCCGGACGCACGATGCGGCTCTCCGTCGGGCCGGAGAGAGCCGAGGTCTCACTGTCGGGGGTGTCGGCGGCGCTGCTGTGGATTGACGAACGCCAGGGCCGACTGGACACGGTTACGGCCCTGCTGCGCCCGGGCGTCCGGCCTGCGGCGGCCGTTCCGCCGCCGCCTGAACTGCCGCGGATCCGCAGGAGGCCGGCATCCATCAGCCGGTACACCCAGGCGGACCATCCGCCGGTCCCCGCAAACATCCTTCAGCAGCCTTCCGTGGCCGAGTGCCGCGAGGATTGGGGCGAACCCTCCGGCGACGAGGGTGTTCTCTACGCCGAGATCGATCCCACGACGCGGATCTGGGGAATCCAGTGTTTCATGGCCGCCTACAATGCCGGACACGTCCTGTTCCTGACCGACCACCTGGGTCGTAACGTCCGCCCGCTGGTTCTTGCCGGTGTCAATGAACCCGTGGAGGTCTTCACCAACGTCGATGTCGGCTGGAGCATCGTCAACAATGTCCGCGGCAGGGGCCTGGGAGACTGCGGCGTCGTCCAGACCTGGAGCTGGGCCCTACGCGGATTCGAGCTGACCTCCGAACGCCGGATGGACGAGTGCTGGGGCATGCCGCCGGACCTGTGGCCGACCCTGTGGCGCACCCGATGAACGAGTCCCGTCCCGACGTCCTGATCATCGGCGCCGGTCCCGCAGGGCTGACCGCCGCGACATATCTGGCCCGCTTCCGGCGACAGGTGCTGGTCGCCGACGCCGGGACGCCGCGAGCCTGCTGGATCCCGGTCAGCCACAACCTGCCGGGCTTTCCGCACGGGATCACCGGCGAGGCCATTCTGGAGCGGATGACCGAACAGGCCCTGGAGTACGGCGCGGTGATCGAGCCAGGCCAGGTCGAGACGCTCGCGCGCGACGGCGACGGCTTCAGGGCAAAGCTGAACGGACGCGAGGTCCGCGCCCGGGCGGTGTTGCTGGCCGCCGGGGTGACCGATCATCATCCCGACCTCCCCGGGGTTGAGCGGGCCATCGAGCGGGCGCTGGTCCGCATCTGCCCTATCTGCGACGGCTACGAGGCGGCCGGCAAGGCCGTGGCGGTCATCGGCCAGGATGACACCGGCGCCGGAGAGGCCGCCTTCCTGTGCACCTATTCCGACCGGGTGACTCTGATCCACGTCGGCCCGACCGCCACGCTGACGAAGGAAGCCGAATTGGAGCGGCTGGGCGTCGAACTGGTTCGCGCCTCCATTGATGATGTCCGGCTGGAGGACGACAGGGTGACGGCGTTGGCCTGGGGCGGAGCCTTCCGGGTGTTCGATCTTGTCTATTCGGCGCTCGGGACATCGCCCAACGCCGGGCTGGCGGGGGCGCTGGGCGCCGCCGTCGGCGACGATGGCCGCCTGATGGTCGATGCCCACCAGCGGACGAGCGTGCCGGGCCTCTACGCCGCCGGAGACGTCGTCCGGGGGCTGAACCAGATCGCGGTGGCCGGCGCCGAGGCCGCCATCGCGGCGACCGCGATCCACAACCTGTTGCGCAGGGCGGACGGCCTAACCATCGACTGACGTGCGGACGGCCCGGGCCGCGAGAGCAGGAGGCTCCCTCCGGACCGGGCCGCGATCGCGGCGGCAAACGGGATTGGGCCCCTCCGACGTGACGGTCCAGAAACGGGTCAGCGGTTCGATGAGCGCGCGACGGGAAGGGGTTTGCGCAGGCGGGCCCGGCTACGGCTCCGCCGCCAATCGCCAAGCACCGAGGCCCAGCCCCATGCGGCTTCCTTATGCGTGTGGTGTATCTCTTCCATCCTGAGCTCCTGGGGATCCTTCTGTGAGGCAGGATCAGAATGAGCTTGACAGGCCAGCGTCGCAAACCAGATTGGGCCTGCGCAACATAAGGCATGCTTATGGCCGATCCTCTCGCCGGAATCCCTCTCGCTTCCATTCGGGTGTTCGAGGCGGCCGCGCGGCTGAACAGCTTCACCCGGGCAGCCGAGGAGCTGGGCATGACCCAGGCCGCGGTCAGCTGGCAGATCAAGGCGCTGGAGGGCCGGCTGGGCCAGAGCCTGTTCCGTCGCCTGCCCCGGGAGGTCGTCCCCACCGAGCCCGGTGAACGGCTGTCCAGCGCGGCGACCGAGGCCATGACACTGCTGCGCCGCGCCCTGTCGGACCTGACCGAGGCGGATCAGGCCGTGCTGTCGATCACCACCCTGGCGACGCTGGCGACGCAGTGGCTGGCCCCGCGTCTGGGGGAGTTCCAACTGGCCAATCCGGAGCTGGCGGTGCGGCTGGATACGGCGGCGCATCTGGTCGATCTGTCGCGCGAGGGGTTCGATGTCGGCATCCGCTCGGGGGCGGGCAACTGGCCGGGGCTGGAGAGCGTCGAGGTCATGCCCAGCGTCTATACCGCTGTGTGCAGCCCGCGCCTGCGCGACCGGCTGGGGCTGGAGACTGCCCAGGACCTGCTGCGCGCGCCACGGATCGGGCTCGACAAGGAGTGGGACGTCTGGTTCGCCGCGGCCGGTGTCGTGCCGGATGGACAGGCCCCGGCGCGGTTGCGCGCGGACTATCAGGCGCTGGAGGTGGCCTCGGCGCTGGGCGACCAGGGCATCGCCCTGGCCTCGCCGGTGCTGTTCGCGCGCGAGCTGCAGGCGGGGCTGCTGGTCCAGCCGGTGCCGCTGAGCGTCAAGCTGATCCCGGACTACGCCTACTGGCTGGTCTGGCCCGAGGGACGGCGTCGGTCGCCCAAGATAGCCCGCTTCCGCGACTGGATCCTCGCCGCCGCTGAGGCCGATTCGGCCGTTCGGGCGGCGCGGGACGCGGTTCTGGCGGACTGAGCGATGGTCACGACCGCATCAGGTCTTCGAGCACGGACAACGGCGTGGAGCCGTTGACCAGCACGGCGTCATGGAAGCGGCGAAGGTCGAAGCCCGGCTTCAGCTCGGCCTCGGCCCGCAGCCGGGCTATGACGGTGTGGCCGATCTTGTAGGCGCAGGCCTGGCCCGGCATGACGCAGTAGCGGTTGATCTCGCTGTTGGCGGCGCCGACCGGCTTGGCCCCCGAGGCGACCATGTAGTCGACGGCCTGTTCGCGGCTCCAGCGCTTGTGGTGCAGGCCGGTGTCGACCACCAGCCGCACGGCCCGGAACAGATAGGACATCAGGAAGCCGACCCGGCCGAGCGGGTCGTCGGCGTAGACGTCCAGGTCGTCGGCCGCCACGGCCTCCGCATACAGCGCCCAGCCCTCGTTATAGGCGGAGAAGCCGTTGGCACGGCGCCAGGCCGGCAGGCTCTCGGTCTCGCGCTGGAGGGCCACCTGCAGGTGATGGCCGGGCGAGGCCTCGTGGTAGGTCAGGGTCGGCAGGGCGAATTTCGGCCAGTTCGCCGTATCGCGCAGGTTGATGTAGTAGGCGCCCGGCCGCGAGCCGTCGAGCGGCGGTCCCTGGTAGTAGCCGCCGGGGGCGCCGGCCTCGATAGCGGGGGGCACGCGGCGCACTTCGACCTTCGAGCGCGGCAGGCGGCCGAACAGGCGGGGCAGCAGCGGGTCGAGGGCGGCGACCTGGCGGTTCAGGCTCTCGATCAGGGCGGACTTGCCCTCCTCTGTGTTGGGCCAGAGCTGGGCCGGGTCCTTGTTGAGGGCGTCGATGCGCTGGCCGACCGTCCCCTCGGTCGTGCCCTGCGCCTTCAGGATCGTGTCGATTTCGGCGGTGATTGCGGCGACCTGTTCGAGACCCACGGCGTGGACCTCGTCGGGGGTCATGCCGGTGGTTGTCCAGTATTTCAGGCCGTGGGCGTAGAAGCGCTCGCCGTCGGGCAGACGCCAGACCCCGGCGTCGTGGACGGCGGCCGGGCGCAGGCGTTCAAAAGCGGCGATCTGACGATCGAGGGCCGGCTTGACCTCGGCGTCGAGCAAAGCGGCGCCGCGATCACCGTAACCGGACAGGCCGAGCGCCATGGCCTTGCGCTCGAGGGTGCGGATCATGGCCATGTCCCCGGCCGGCTGGCCGCGCAGCGCCTTCAGCTGGCCAAGGGTCAGGTCGATGACGAAATCGGGCGGGACGACGCCCTTGCCGGCGTCACGGACGATGCGGGCCGACTCGGCGTCCAGATTGGGGCCGAAGGCCGAGAGGCGGGCGAGGAAAGCCTCGGCCCCGTCGCGGTCCTCGACCCGGTGCTGGGTGTCCATGAAGTCGGGAACCGTGAAATAGGATCCTGTCATCTGGTTGACGAGGTACGGCCCCATCCGGCCGCCCTCGATGGCCGAACCATAGTCGAAAGACGCGCCGGTCGAGGCGGTCTGGGCGCGGAAGGCGGCGACGGCGAGATTGATGGAGCCGGGGCGCGTCAGGCCGGTCTGGTCGAAGTCGGCCAAAGCCTGGAGGCGGGCGTTGGCGGTGGCGCGGTCGGACATCCATGCGGCCTCGCTCCGGTCGCTCAGCCGTGAGGACAGATGGGCGCGCGCGTCGCGGTCGAGTCCGAGGTTGGTGGCGGTCTCGGGGGAGCTGTCGACGTCCTCATCGAACCAGCGGGACAGCATGGCGGCGAGACGGTCGTCGGCCTCGCTGCGGGCGAAGGCGGGACCGGCGGCGGCGAGACCGGCTCCGGCCGCGGCTGTCAGAAGCAATCGGCGGCGGTCGATCATGGCGTGGCCCTCCCTTGGGAGGGACAGGTTGCGCCGAACGGCGCCGCTTCGACAAGCGTCAGCTTTCGTGGGTTGCCGGAACGCCGTCATGCGGGAGGATGGCGGCCGAGCACGGGAGCGGATCATGGGCAGGCGGATACGGGCGGCGATGGCCGTGGCGGCGGCGATGACGGCGGCGGGCTGCAGCACCGATCCCGAGTTCTGGGAGGCGGTGGCCGTTGGACTCGACCAGGCGGCGGCGGACCTCGAATACCAGAACGCCTACTGTTACTGGGCCCCGCCGCCGGGCCTGCCCTACGGGGCCAACCAGCGCTATTGCCCGGGGGACTACGGCTACCGGGACATCTACATCCCGCCGGACTCGCCCTACTGGCGGCGGCGCGGCGACCATGATCACCGGGATCGTCATCGGGATCGGCGGCGCGACCGGGACCACCACGATCGCCGGGGGCGGTAGGGTCAGGCGCGGAGTTCCTGTTTGACCCGTTCGGCGAGGGTCTTGATGTCCAGCGGCTTGGGCAGGAAGGAGACGCCGGCCTCGTCCTGCAGCAGGTCGGAGAAGTCGCTTTCGGCGTAGCCCGAGATGAACATCACCGGGGCGTCGCCGAGGAAGGGCCGGGCCTTCTTGAGCAGGGAGGGGCCGTCGAGGCCGGGCATGATGACGTCGGAGATCATCATGTCGATCTGGCCGGCGTGCTCCTCGGCCAGTTCGAGGGCCTCCTCGCCGTCGGCGGCCTCGATCACCTCATAGCCGCGCTGGCGCAGCAGGCGGGCGGCGATGCCGCGCACGGCGGCCTCGTCCTCGACGAACAGGATGCGGCCGGCGCCGGAGAGGTCGCGCGGGGCCTTGGCGACCTTTTCGATCACCGGCGTCTCGGCCAGCTCGGCCTCGGCGGCCTCGGGCAGGAAGATGCGGAAGGCGGCCCCCGCCCCTTCCAGGTTGGTGACGTTGATGTGGCCGCCGGCCTGTTCGACGATGCCGTAGACGGTGGCCAGACCCATGCCGGTGCCCTCGTTCACCGCCTTGGTGGTGAAGAAGGGCTCGAAGATCTTGCCGAGGATCTCGGGGGGGACGCCGGGGCCGGTGTCCGAGACCTCGATCAGGGCGACGGCGTCGGTGGGGGGATGGCTCCAGCCCATGGCCCGCGCCTCGTCGGCGCTGAGCCGGGCGGTGCGGATGGTGACCACGCCGGCGCCGGGCTCGACCACGCCGCGCATGGCGTCGCGGGCGTTGACGGCGAGGTTCATCACCGCGGTCTCGAGCTGGCTCTTGTCGGCGAGGACCACCGGCAGGTCGCGGCCGTAGTCGGTTTCGAGGCGGACGTCCTCGCGCAGCAGGCGGCGGAGGAGGACGGCGAACTCGCCGACCAGTTCGCCGAGGTCGAGGCGTTCGCGCCGGACGGTCGACTTGCGCGAGAAGGCCAGCAGCTTGCGCACCAGGTCGGCGGCGCGGATGGCGGTCTGGCGGATTTCGTTGAGGCCCTCGTAGGAGGGGTCGCCGACCGGGTGGCGCTCCAGCAGGCCGCTCAGCTGCAGCTGGATGGCGGTCAGCAGGTTGTTGAAATCGTGGGCCACGCCGCCGGCCAGCTGGCCCACCGCCTGCATCTTCTGGGCCTGCGACAGCTGCAGCTCCATCGACTTCTGCGAGGAGACGTCGAACAGCCAGATGCGCCGCTTGTCGCCCTCGGGGGCGACGTAGAGGTGCAGCATCCGGTCGGGGAAGGCGCGGGCCACGAGTTCGATCGGGCCGGACGAACCGGCGGCCAGCTTGGTGCGGGCCTCGGCCACGCCGGCCGGGTCGAACAGGTGGCCGAAGGCGGCGTCGCGGGCGGCGGCGGGGCCGGTCAGGACGGCGAGGGCGGCGTTGGCCTCCTCGACCTTGCCGCCGAACAGGTCCTCGGCGGCGATCACGGCGGAGCCGAACGGGGCCCCGGCGGCCATGGCGCGGCTCTCGGCGGCGTTGGAGGCGGGGGCGGGCGCGCCGCCGGTGACCACCGGCAGGGCGGCCTCGGGCGCGGCGCGGACGAGGAAGCGGCCCTCCCCGGCCTGGCCGATCAGCACCTCCTGCTCTCGGTCGCCGATGACGACGATGGCGCGGCCCTGCTCGCCGGCGCGGGCCTGGGCGAAGGCCATGTAGAGGGCCGAGGCGGAGCGGCCCCTGGGCAGGCTGGTGGTCGCGCCGTTGCTCTCGGCCCAGGCTGCGTTGAAGGCCAGCACCTGACCGGAGGCCCAGACCAGGGCGGCGGGTTCGGCCATGGCGTCGAGCAGGTCGACGGTCGCGTCCCCCACCGGCTTGCGGGCTTCGCCGCGGGCGAAGGCGAACAGGCCGATCAGGGCCACGGCCCCGGCGGTGAAGATCAGCATCAGACCCGGGGCGCTCAGCGGATTGGCGCGGAAGGCGGGATAGGCCAGGGCCCCCACGGCCACGACGAAGCCGATCGCCATGACGATGAGCAGCGGATCGAAGCCCTTGCGGTCGGTTGCGGTCATGTCGCCTCGGCCCGAATCAATGGGGCGTTTCCGGCGATGATGGTCCGTATGCGCGCCGGGAGCGAATCCGGGGCGGCCGGGAGCGGACAGGCGGGTTGGACCGACGGGTTTGATCCGGGTGAAACTCGAAAAAACGGTGTGTCAAAGTGGGCAGAGTCGGCGCCGGAATTCAGTGTGTCAGAGTCGGCAGAGTCGGCAGACCCGGCATTCAGGTGAAGAGCGGCTGCTCGAGCGGAGCGGCGGGGATGCGATTGTCAAAGACCGGCGCCTGCCGGAGCGGCAGGACGGGCGGCATTATGCGCCCGCCGGCTTATCCGGATGGAAGATCGGTTTTAGATTCGGCCAAGCGGATGAAAAGGCCGGAGATTGCTCTCACAATCCGACCATATTTTCGCGGATTGTGAGCACAGCGACGTCCGGCTTCCTTCTCCCCTCCGGGGGAGAAGGATCACAGGTTCCCCCTCACGCCGCCTTGAGCTGCTCGGCCTTGTGGTCGCGGGCGGCGTTGATGCGGGCTTCGGCGATGGCGTCGGCGATCTGGTGCGTCGGGCGCTTCTCGGCGGCGGAGCGTTCGAGGATTTCCTCCAGCGTCTCCATCAGGCGCGACAGCTTGCCCTCGACCCACTGCGGATCGTAGGCGCCGCCGGTCTCGCGCGCCTTCATCTCGGAGGCGACGTTGATGATGCCGCCGCCGTTGACGACGTAGTCCGGGGCGTAGAGCACGCCGCGCTCGAACAGCATCTGGCCGATCTCGGGCGTGGCCAGTTGGTTGTTGGCGGCGCCGACCACGGCCTTGGCGCTCAGGCGGTCCAGGGTCTGGGGGTTCAGCGTCGCGCCGAGGGCGCAGGGCGCGTAGATGTCGGCCTTGACGTCATAGATGACGTCGGGGGCGACGATCTCGGCGTTGGTGCGGGCGGCGACCTCGGACAGCAGGGCTTCGTTGACGTCGGTCATGACCAGTTTCGCGCCGGCGGCGTGCAGCTTGTCCGCGAGATAGCCGCCGACGTGGCCGATGCCCTGCAGGGCGACGGTCAGGCCGGTCAGGTCGTCCTGCTGCCACAGGCGACGCGCGACGGTCAGGGTCGAGCGGAACACGCCCTCGGCGGTGACCGGCGACGGGTCGCCCGAGGCTTCCGGGCCGTCGCTGAGCCCGAGCACATAGGGGGTGACCTTGCGGGCCTCGGCGATGTCGGCGACCGACACGCCGACGTCCTCGGCCGCGTAATAGATGCCGCCGAGGGTGTTCACGCAGCGGCCGAAGGCCTGGAACAGCTCGGGGGTCTTCTGGGTGCGGCTGTCGCCGATGATGACCGACTTGCCGCCGCCCATCTCGAGATCCGCGACGGCGTTCTTGTAGCTCATGCCCTTCGACAGGCGCAGCACATCCTCGAGCGCCTCGGCGCTGGAGGCGTAGTTCCACATGCGGGTGCCGCCGACGGCCGGGCCGCGCGCGGTCGAGTGAACAGCGATAATGCCGCGGAGGCCGGTCTTTTCGTCAAAGACGGCGTGGACGCCTTCATGGTTCGCGAAGGACGGGGAATCAAACAGCGTCTTACCCATGACAGGCGTCTCCCGGGGTATTTTTTATTGCGGCGGCTGATACGCTGCGGGGAGATGAACCGCAAGCATGGCGGTTTGGGGGCGCGGGCGGGGCGCGGCCGCCGGAAGGATGGCGTCACCCTGCTGGAGGGATTTCTCAGGGCCCGACTGAACCCAGGCGCTTTTCCTCATGGATTCGTTCGGTGACGATCCCGTCCCTGTCCTGGGAGTATTTGCGCCCGATGCGCCCCCCGGCGTCGCGGTAGACGTTGAACTGGGCCCATCGCGGGCGATCCTCGCTGCCCGGGGGAGCGTAGATCGGCGAAAGATCGACGCCGCTGTTGAACAGGGCGACGGCTTCGGTCTCGATCCCGCAGCCGGGAGGGCTTTCCCTCAGGCTCTGGCACTGGCTCAAGCCGGCGTCCCTTCCACCATACCAGCACTGAAGGACCACATGGGCGACCATCGGCCGGCAGTCGGGACCGGCGGCCAGCGGCGCTGTCTGTGGCGTTGCGCAGGCTGTCAGCAAGACGGTCATACCGGCCAGCACAAACCCAACGAACTTCATCACCCTCTCCCGTCACCCGGTGCTCGGCGCCGCACATCGGAGGGTAGCGCTTCAATGTGCGATTGCGCCATCGAAACGCGCGGCCCGATGGCGTCGGTCCTGTACCGCGTCCGCGAACCCAAGGCGACCGCCGGATCATTGCGGAAACGGCCGCGCGCCCCCTAGTCTGGAGCCGCCAGACGGGAACCGTTGTCGATGACCGAAACGACCATCAGCGGCGGCGTGGTGCACGACCTGCCCGCCGACCTTGAAGCGATGCTGGTCGCCGAGCCGGCGGCGCTGGCGACGTGGGAGGACATCACCCCGCTGGCGCGCAACGAATGGATCTGCTGGGTCCAGTCGGTGAAGAAGCCGGAGACGCGGCTGAAGCACATCAGGCAGGCGCGTGAAAACCTGAGCGACGGCAAGCGTCGGCCGTGCTGTTGGCCGGGGTGTCCGCACCGGGAGAAGACTGGGCGGGCGTAGGGGTGAGGGCCGGTGAGGCCGCTTTCGACCCTTTGCGGACATTGATGGATCGCCGTATTGCACAAGCCGAGAGCCGACCGGGGCGGCGGCTCAAGCAATGGGAGGGCGCATGCCCACCGATATCGCGCAGCGTATTGTCAGGTGGAATCCCTTCCTTCTGACGGCGGTCCTCTTGGCTGGCCTGATAGCGCAGTTGAGTGTTCCTGGCGTTGAGGCCCCGCCGCTGATGCGTGCCCTCACAATGCTGGCGGCCCTCGGTCCCATGTGCGTTTGGCTATGGGCCGTCTTCTGCGTCGCGAGACTTGCCTCGCCAGCTGTCATCTCGGCCTACTGGGATTGGGTCTTCGTCCTCCCGCCGGTAATCTCGCTTGCCGCCGGACTGTCAGGCTGGTCCACCGACAACAGCCCGGCAGCAGCGGCCATATTTCTGAGCCTCTTCGTGGGACTGTCCCTGTCAGCGAAGACGCTTGAGAACGTCGATGCCGTCAATGGAAGTGCTTCAGTAGGGCGGCTGCTGGGGACCGCCTTGCTCATGTATCTGGCTCCTGTCGGGATGTGGGTGCTGCGGCCCAAGATCCTCCGTGTTGCTGCGCAGTCACGAGGCACCCCATTGGCGATCTAGGTGAAGTCCGCTTCCCACCCATTGTGGCCTTCACACTGACCGCTCCTGGCGCTTTGCCCTAAATCTCACCGCCGTCATCCTCGGGCTTGACCCGAGGATCAGAGGCAGAGGCGGGCTGTGCGGCGGAGGCGGCCCGGCGTGCGTGACCGTGCGATCTTCGCCTGAAGCACCGGATGGTCTGATCCTCGGGTCAAGCCCGAGGATGACGGGTGGGGAATGCCGGCGGTCCGACTATCGCCCCGCCAGTTCCGGCAGGACCTCCCCTGCCCCCGACGGCAGCGGCGCAGCGGCGTCGCGCAGCCACGCCGCCACGTCGCGGTAGACCGTCTCCGCCTGCAGGTCGCGGTTCAGGAGGTGCCAGCCGTCGGGGTAGAAGGCGGTGCGCAGGCCGGGGCGGGGGCCGGCGCGGGCGAGGGCCTGGCGCATGGGGCGGTCCTGGATGACGTTGTCGTGGGCGCCGTAGAGCAGCAGGGTCGGGGCCTCGATGTCGCCGAGGCGGCGCGAGGCGGTCTCCATCAGGTCGACGAGGCCGTAGAGGGCGTCGAAGCGGGTGCTGATCAGGCTGTTGGGGTCGCGGTAGTTGCGGAACAGCTCCAGCCGGTTGTCGGAGGCGAGGCGGTCGCGGACGGCCCATTCCGGGGCCTCGACGGCGCGGTCGCCCATGGTCCGGGCGGCGAACCACAGGCCGGCGGAACTGATCGGCCCCTGGACCGACCAGCCCCAGACGGCGGGGGCCAGCAGGATGACGCGGTCGGCGTCGGGCGGCCGGTCCGAGGCGAAGGCGACGACGGCGACGGCGCCGCCCATGCTTTCGCCCGCCACGGCGATGACGGCCTCGGGATGACGGGCGCGGGCGAGGGCGACGGCGGTGCGCAGGTCCTGGACCATGCGGGCCTCGCCGGCCCAGACGCCGCGGCCGGGGGACTCGCCGAAGCCGCGCTGGTCGACGGCCCAGGTCTCGATGCCCTGCTCGGCCCACCACGGACCGGCGAGGCGGAAGGAGGCCCTGGAGTCGTTCATGCCGTGCAGGGCGACGATGACGGCCCAGGGCTCGCCCTCGGGCGTCCAGCGGGCGAGGCGCAGGCGGGCGCCGTCGTCCATGACGGCATGGGTGGCGGTGAGCGCGGGACCGGTGAAGCCGGGCGGCGGGGTCAGCGGCGGCTGGATGGCCGGCGCAGCGCAGGCGGCGAGGGCGAGGGTGAGCAGGAGGGCGATGACGCGTCCTTCTCCCCTCGGGGGAGAAGGTGGGCGGCGGAGCCGTCCGGATGAGGGGGCTGTGCGACGCGGACCGGCCGCCAGACGGTCCGG
>JBGTSL010000016.1:0-12331 GCA_041940325.1 Brevundimonas sp. | reverse complement strand
CCAGCCGACATTGCCGACGAAGCGGCTGGCGCCGACGATCAGACGCTGGCGTCCGATGACCACCTCGGTGTCGGGCAGGCCGGTCCAGCGCAGCTGCGCCCGGTTCAGCTCCAGCGTTTCGCCGTCGGCCACGGCCGGGCGGCCGGGGACCGGATTGATCGGGGCGGAATAGCGGTCGTCCAGCACCGTGACCCCCTCGCCCTCTATCAGCCACTGCAGGCCGTGCGCCGTGGCCGAACGCCAGCCCAGCCGCGTCCTCAGGGTTAGCGCGTGGGCCCGCGCGACAAAGCCCTGCTGATCGACTGTCTCGCTGCGCAGGCGGGCTTCGAACAGGAGGCGGGCGTCGGCGTCGCCGGTCTGGGCCGAAACGGCGGCGGGGACAGCGGCCAGGGCGGCGGCGAGCGCCGCAAGACGTCTCATCGGCATCGCGTCTCTCCAAAAAAGGCGGCCGCCGGAGACATCCCCGACGGCCGCAGTTCGCACACCAGACTGGCGGCTAGTGTTCCATGTGGTTGTGGGCTTCCGGAGAGCCGCGGAAGATGTCGGGGTTCTGCGGACCTGTGACCTCGATGATGCCGGCGGCGCCGCGGTCGACCCGGCTCAGGGCGTGGTCGACCATGATGTAGCTGCCGGGCACCTCGAACTTCAGGTCCACCACCGTGGCCCCGCCCGGCGGCACCAGAACCGTCTGAACGTCGGTGATCGGCGGGCTGGTCAGCGAGGCGTCGCGATAGACGTGGTCGAAGATCTCGCCGATGACGTGGAAGCTGGAGATCTTGTTGGGGCCGCCGACGCCGAAATAGATGCGGGCCGTGTCGCCGACCTCGGCCTTGAGGGCGTTCTCGCCCGTCAGGGCCTTGAAGGCGCCGTTCATGACGTAATAGGTCGGCTGTTCATTGAGCAGCTTCTCGACGCTCTCGGTCAGCAGGCCCGGCGTGCCCTGCTCTTCCTCCGTGTAGATTTCGCCCTGCATCACGTAGAATTCGTGATCGACCGCGGGAAGGCCGCCTTCCGGCTCGACCAGGATCAGGCCGTACATGCCGTTGGCGATGTGCTGGGCCACCATCGGCGTGGCGCAGTGGTAGACGTAGAGCCCGGGCTGCAGGGCCTTGAAGGTGAAGGACTTGCTCTCGCCCGGATTGGCGTTGGTCGCCGCCGCCCCGCCTCCGGGACCGGTCACGGCGTGGAAGTCGACGTTGTGCATCATCACGCTGTCGGCGGCGTTGGTCATGTTGACCTCGACCGTGTCGCCGACGCGCACGCGGATGAAGGGCCCGGGGACCCGGTTGTTGTAGGTCCAGTAGGTGAAGCTGGTTCCGTCCTCGAGCTGGCCGATGACCTCGGTGGTCTCGAGGCCGACGACATGGTGGCGCGGGCCGGAGGCGGTCAGGGGCCCCGGCAGGTCGGTGCCGCGGCGGATGATGTCGACCGCCTCGACCGGAGCGGCGGCGGCCTCCTGGGCGGAGACGACGCCGGGTACGGCGGCGGCGAGGGCGAGTGCGGCGGCGCTGGCGAGTAGTGCAATGAGTTTCATGGTCTGTCCCCGGGGGCGCTTTGCTCGGCCCCGATAAGACGGGTCTAGGAGCCTCGCCTGAGCGCGACATTGCGCCGGCACAACCTTCTCGGGACCCCGGCCGTCTTGCCGCAGGTCAGCCACCACCCGGTCAGATAAAATGACATTGTATCAATCTATTAGGCCGCAGACCGCATCCACCCGCTTCACCTCCGGGGGGTCCCTCGTAGGGTTCCTACGTAGGTCCCCGCGCGCCCTTGCCGGGGCGATTCAGGCCGCTGCGGAGACCGGCCCGAGGCTTTCACGGACGAGGGCGATGAACGGCGGGAACAGCGCCGCCCGGATTCCGGGCGCGGCCCAGTAGGGGTTCATGAAGACGCAGCGGACCAGCACCATTCCCGGCGCGTCGACGACCCCGCCAAAGCCTTCGACATGGCGGGAGATCACCGCCGCATAGTCCGGCCCGAGGGTGGTCTTCGACACCGAGAACTCCGGCGACCGGTGCATGAGATCGAACAGGGCGGCGGTGCGGGCATTGGCGGCGGACAGGCTGTCGCCCGGCGCGGCCACGGAGAAGCAGACGATATTGGCGTCGGCCGGCGCGAGGAACCGGGCTTCCGGCACGGCGGCGGCCACCGCTGCTTCGAACGCCCGGCGCGCGCGCACCGTCTCGGCGAGCACGGCGCCCAGGCCGTCCGGTCCGAAGCCGATGGTGCGGCCGCTCAGCCAGGTCGCCGCGGCCCCGGCCGCCGACCGCGACCCTTCCAGCGTCGACGACCATTTGCCGTCGCCGAGTTCGGGCCGGTCGAGATAGGGGGCGTCGAAGGCCGACACGGCGTAGCGGGCGCTGTCGCGGGTCAGGAAGGCCCCGCATGCGTAAGGCACATAGCCCAGCTTGTGCGGGTCGATGGTGATTGAGTCCGCCCGGCCGATCGCCTGGAGCGCGGCAAGGCTGCCGGACGAAAGCACTTCCTCGTCCGGGCCGTCGAGGATTGCGCAGAGGAAGCCGCCGTAGGCCGCGTCGACGTGCCGCCAGATGTGCTGGCCCCGCGCGGCCTCCCGCCGCTCCAGCCGGTCATGCACCCCGTCGATGGGGTCGATCTCGCCGGTTTCCGTCGTGCCCGCCACGCTGACGGTCATCAGCACCGGCCGGCCGGCCGCCTCGGCCCGATCGATCAGCCGTTCCAGATCGTCGACATCCAGACGCCCCTCGGCGTCGAGGGCGATGGGCCAGAGCGACTCTTCGCCGAGGCCGAACAGATTGGCGGCCTTCGACCAGGAATAGTGTTTGTTGCCCGGAACCAGCAGCACCGGGCCCGGGTAGTCGCGGCCCGAGGCGCGTCCGATCCGCCGCCATATGTCGGCCGGCGCCCCGACGGCGGCGCTATAGCGGCGCAGCACCGCGTCCGTGAGCCCGTGCTCGGACCAGAGCCGGCGGAACCGGTCCCAGCCCATGTGGGCCGAGGCGAAGACGTCGAGCGGTTCGCCGGTCTTCTCGGCGACGTACAGGCCCAGGCTGAGCCAGTGGTCGAGCCGGTAGCGGGCCCGCCACACCGCCTCGAAATTGGCCACCGTGCCGCCGGAGGTGAAATGGCCCTCGGCCGTCGCCGGATCGTAGCCCAGCATGGCCGCCAGCATGGCGATGGCCTCGGCCTCGATCACCGTGCCGACCTTGCTGGCCTCGCGCGAGGTGTTGTTGGGATTGTGCAGCATGGCCGCCAGCCAGCCCAGCAGGGCGGGCGTCGACACCTCGGCCTTCATGTGACCGATGTAGCGCGGCGTATAGGTCGGGGTTTCGGCGGTCAGAGTCTCGCACAGCCGGGCGAGTTCGCGGGACAGGATCTCGCGGCGCTCGAGCCGCCCGGGCGACAGCCGGTCCTCCGGCCCGACCAGACGGGGATCGTCGGCGAACAGGCTCTTGCGCCAGTCGAACCACTGGTCCAGCACCGCCTGGAACTCGCCGCGCACCCAGGTTTCGTTCTCCGAACGGGGGCCGGGAAAGCAGGCGCCGGCGACGATGGCGGCGGGCGACGGGGTCATGATGGCTCCTGGAGAGTTCGGGCGGGGGGGCGCGCTCAGGACGGCCGGCTCAGGATCCAGCCGCCGACGCAGGTCAGGACCGTCGCGGCGGCGAGGGTGACCGCGAGGCCGGCGCCGGCGGTGTGGATCATCAGCCCGCTGAACGGCAGGCTGGCCACGGCGACCGCCTTGGCCCCGCGCGGAATGGCCCGGCGCTCCCGCCAGTAGCGTAGCGGCGGTCCGAGGCGGGGATGGTCGCGAAGCCAGGCCTCAAGACGCGGCGAGGAGCGGGCGAACGCCCAGGCCGAAACGAGGACGAAGGGCGTCGTGGGCAGGATCGGCAGGGCGACACCGGCCACCGCCAGCGCCGCCGCGCCGAGTCCTAGCGCCTGAAGCATCCACCGGCCGCCCCGCGCGGCCGAGGGAGAACAGTGGCACTCGCCATGACAGCACAGGTCCGACGGGCACATCGCGGGGTCGCAGCAATCGGGGGCTGGACGGGTCATGGCGAATGCGTCGCATGGTCCGGCGGCGGCCGCCTTGCGCCGGCGCAATGTCACAGCGAACGGCGCCACAGCATCGGCCCGTAGGCGGCGACGAAGCCCGCAAACGCCAGCGCCCACAGCGTAGCCGAGACGGCCAGCAAGGCCGTGGTCCAGTCCGTCAGGAACGGCGCCGACACCCGCACGACCGCGGCGGAAAGGATCAGCCCGTAGATCGCCGTCGTCGACCGGTCGGCGACCCTCGGCCGGCCGGTATGGCCGCGGGTCGCCCGGGTCATGATGGCCAGGGTCTCGACGCCCATGGCGCCCGCGGTCAGGGCGTGGACGCCCGCGGTGAACGGCACGGCCTGCGGGACCAGCGCGGACAGGCCGAGCAGGATCAGCCCGAGGCCGAGCCAGGCGTAGCCGAGGTGCAGGATCCAGACGAGCGCCTCGCGCCGGGCCAGCCAGCCCCGCCAGCGCGCAAGGCGCGCCAGACTGGCGATTCCCGCCGCGACCATGGCTCCCCCGGTCAGCGGAGAATAGGGCGCCGACACCCAGGCGATGAGCGCGGCGGCGGTGACCGCGAGCACGCCGGCGTCGAAGCGGTTGAAGGCCGTCGGCGCCTTCAGCATGCCGTGGGCCCGGGTCCAGTTCTGGGTGAAGCTGGGCGTCACGCGTCCCCCGATCAGGGCGATCAGGCCGGTGACGACAGCCACGGCGGCGCGCTCGGCGCCCGGGCCGAACGTCGGAAGGACGCCCCGCAGGTGAAAGGCGATATTGGCCGCCGCCAGCACCGACACCAGCAGGCAGACCGGCAGGTTGCGCCGGTTCTTCGCCGCCAGCACCTCGCGCCAGACGACCCCGGCGAAAACCACCAGGAAGGCGCTGTCGACTACAGCGGCGGGGACGGCCATCGAGGCCGGCAGGAAGCCGGAGATTCGCCCCGCGACCCACACGCCGAACAGGCCGGCCAGCTTGAGCCCGGTCACCGGCAGGCGTCCGGTCCAGTTGGGGACAGCGGTCAGCAGGAAGCCGGCGATGACTCCGGCCAGATAGCCGAACATCATCTCGTGGATGTGCCAGAGCCGGCCGTCCGCGCCGCCGACCGTGCCGTCACCGAGCGTCATCGACGCCACCCAGACCGGCACCGCCGCCGCCGCCCACACGGCCGAAAACAGAAAAAAGGGGCGAAAGCCGAAACTGAACAGGGGCGGGCCAGCGTACTGCCGGACGGACTGGGCTGTGGTGGCCACGAACTAAATCCTCGAGAGAAAAAAGAAGGGCGGGGAGAGGCGAACCCCTCCCCGCCCCGCAGGCGGCGAGCCGGCTATTCGGCCGGCAGGGCCGCCGGCTCGGGCGCGGGCTCCGTGACGGGGCGCGGCTTCAGCCCGCCGACCACCAGCCGCGCGGCGAAGACCGCCAGGGTGACGGCGCCCGCCCCGAACACCACGTCGCCGGGAACGCGCATCCAGACCAGGGTCTGGACCAGCGGCGAATGCAGCACCGCCGGGGAGCGCGCGTACCACATGCCGTGCTCGATGCTGGCGAAGGCCTGCACGACGCCGATCGGCAGCAGCGACATGAACAGCATCATCGCCAGGCCGCCGTTGAGCAGCCAGAAGGTCCAGGCCAGGAGCTTGTCGCTCCACGCCTCCCGCCGCGCCAGGCTGCGGAAGCAGAACAGCAGCAGGCCGATGCCCAGCATTCCGTAGACCCCGAACAGGGCCGCGTGGGCGTGGGTCGCCGTCGTGTTGAGACCCTGGATGTAATACAGGCTCAGCGGGGGGTTGATCATGAAGCCGAAGACGCCGGCGCCGAGCAGGTTCCAGAAGCCGACGGCGACGAAGAACAGGATCGGCCATTTGTACGCCCTGACCCACGGGGCGGCCTTCGTATGCCGCCAGTTCTCGAAGGCCTCGAAGCCGACCAGGGCCAGCGGCACGACCTCAAGGGCCGAGAACACCGAGCCGATGGCCATCACCGAGGTGGGCGTGCCGGCGAAATACCAGTGGTGCGCCGTACCCAGCACGCCGCCGGTCATGAAGACGATGGTGCCGAACACCACCGCGACGTTGGCGACGATCGGCCGAACCAGGCCGAGGCGGACGAACAGCAGGCTGATCACCGCCGTGGCGAACACTTCGAAGAAGCCCTCGACCCACAGGTGCACCACCCACCAGCGCCAGTACTCGACCATCGAGATGTGGGTGTGTTTGCCCCACATGAAACCGGCCGCGTAGAACAGGGCGATGGCCACGGTCGACAGGAACAGGATCACCAGGACCGGCTTGGCCTGGGACTTCTGCTTCAGGGCCGGCCACAGGGCGCGGGTGACCAGCACCAGCCACAGGATCAGGCCGACGAAGAGCAGGCTCTGCCAGAAGCGGCCGAGGTCGATGTACTCCCAGCCCTGGTGGCCGAACCACCAGTTGGTGTCGAGGTCGAAGATCTGCTGCACGCCGAACCATTCGCCGGCCATCGATCCGAGGACGACGACGACGAGGGCGACCCACAGGACGTTGACGCCAAGCGCCTGGAAGCGCGGTTCCTTGCCGGAGACGATGGGGGCGATGTAGAGGCCCGTGCCCAGCCAGGCCGTGGCGATCCAGAACACCGCCAGCTGGGTGTGCCAGGTGCGGGTCACGGCGTAGGGAATCCATTCCGAGATCGGGATGCCGTAGAAGTCGTGGCCCTCGACCGAATAGTGGGCGGTGACGGCCCCGAGCCCGACCTGCAGCAGGAACAGGGCGATCACGGTCAGGAAATACTTGCCGGCGGCCTTCATCGAGGGCGTCGGCTTCATGCCGAACAGGGGGTCGCCCGCGGGCGGCTCCAGATGCTCTTCCTTCGGCTGGCGCGCATGCCAGAAGACCAGGGCGGCGACGCCGAAGATCAGCAGCAGTACGCTGGCCACCGACCAGACGATATTGGCCGCCGACGGAACGTTGTCGATCAGGGGCTCGTGCGGCCAGTTGGAGGTGTAGGTGATGGCAGCGTTCGGACGCTCGGTGCCGGCGCCCCAGCTGGCCCACCAGTAGAAGGCCGAGATCTGGTTGCGGCGCTCGATGTCCGGCACCGCGTTGTTGGCGATGGCGTACTGCTCGCGCAGCGATTCCAGCGCGGGATCGTCGCTCAGAAGCGCCACGTAGTGGGCCTTGACCTCGCGCATGGCGGCGGCCCGGTCGGTCGAGACCGTGATGGTCCCGGTCGCCGGGTCATAGGTGTTGGTGCGCATCTCGCGCTTCACCCGGGCCTTCAGGGCCGCCTGACGCTCCTCGTCGAGACTGGCCCAGGACTGGCCGAAGTCGCGCTGAGACCACATCTCCAGCAGCGCCATGGTCTCGCGGTGAAGCTGGTCGGCGGACCAGTCGGGCGCGACGTAGCCGCCGTGGCCCCAGACCGAGCCGACCTGCTGGCCGCCCATGGACTGCCAGGCCAGCTGGCCGGACTGGATATCCTCGCGGGTCAGCAGCACCGCCCCGGTCGTGTCGACGACCTGCGCCGGTATCGGCGGCGCCTGCCGGTTGATCTCCCGTCCCATCATGCCCAGCGCGGCGAACGATGCCGCCATGATCAGGGCGAGGACGATCCAAAGTCTTTTGGTTGTCATCTCACGGTTCCTCCGGCCGTCCGGGAGCTCCCCCGCCTTGGCCTGTTGCGTGTCATTCGCGGTCGGGAAGGCTGCGGACGTTGCGCTGGCGCAAACTGCGTAGTTTCACGGAGGCGGCGTGGAGCAGAGCCCGGAGGCGGTCAGACGGCCCGGGCGTGGCGCGCCGGAGCGGCTGGCAGACGGGCGTCGAAACAGGCGGCGACGACCCGCATGACCCGGTGCGCCCCGGCCGGAATCCGGATGGTTCGGCCGGCCACGACGCACAGGCCGTCCGCCTGCAACCGGCCGGCGGCCACGATCGAACTGTCCAGCGTCGCGTCGGCGAAGCCGTGCGACCGGCAGACCTCGGCGACATCCACCGCGAGGTCGCACATCAGCCGCTCGATGACGGCGGCGCGCAGTTCGTCTTCGGCGTCAACGGCCAGCCGGCGGGCGACCGGGAGACGGCCAGCCTCGACCTCGCGGCCCCAGACGTCGGTGGTGATCGCGTTCTGCACGAAACCTTCGGCGAAGCGGCCGATCGACGACGGGCCGACAGGAACGAGCACGGGCGCCGGATCGTCCGTATAGCCCTGGAAGTTGCGCCGCAGCCGGCCCGCCGCCGCCGCGACGGCCAGCGGGTCGTCCGGCAGGGCGTAGTGATCCAGGCCGATGCGGACATAGCCGGCGGCGCGCAGAGTCTCGTCGGCGGCCTCGGCCTGGGCCCAGCGACCGTCGCCATCGGCGAGGTCGGCCTCCTTGATCATCACCTGGTGCTTCTTCATCCACGGCACGTGGGCGTAGCCGAACACGGCCACCCGGTCGGGCCGGAGGGTGACGGCCGCCTGGGTGGAGGCCGCGACATTCTCCGGCGTCTGGCCGGGCAGGCCGTACATCAGGTCGAAATTTATCGCTGACACGCCTCTCTTGCGCAGGCGGTCGTTGGCGGCGGCCACCATGTCGAAGGGCTGGATGCGGTTGACCCGGGACTGGACGTCCGGATCGAAGGTCTGGACGCCGAGACTGACGCGGGTCACCCCCGCCTCCCCGGCCGCGTCGATGAAGGCCCCGGTCAGCATCCCCGGATCGAGTTCGGCCGCCACCTCGGCGCCGGGCCGCAGTCGGAAGCGGTCGGCCATGTGCCGGACCAGGGTCCGGAAGTCTTCGGGCGACAGCGCGTTGGGACTGCCGCCGCCGAAATGCAGGTGGGCGGCGCCGGCGTGCGGGCCGATGGCGTCGGCCCACAGGTCCACTTCCAGCATCAGGGTCTGGAAGAAGGCCCGGACCCGATCGTATTCGTGGAAGACGCTGGTATGGCAGCCGCAGTACCAGCACAGCCGCTTGCAGAAGGGCACATGGACATAGGCCGAGATGGCCTGGTCGGGGCGGGTGGCCGCCAGCCATTCCCGCGCCTCCCCTTCCCCGGCGGCGGTCTCGAAGGCGACCGCCGTCGGGTAGCTGGTGTAGCGGGGCAGGTTACGCTCGGCGTGAGGACGCCAAGCGGCGGGAAGGGCGCGGTACGACATGCGGGACCTCGAACTGCGCGTCGCTACGCCGCCGCCTTCCAGTTGGGCTGCAGTTCGACGTGTTCCGGGCAGGGGGCGATGGCGATCGCCGGCGCGCCGGCCAGTTCGTTGGCGAAGCCGTGGTTGACGTCGCGGTGGTGCGCCTCGTCGGCGCGGACCACCAGAACCACGTCGCGCAGGGTCGCTTCGGCCGGCAGGTTCCAGTACCGCAGGGCGATTTTCGGCGCGGCGACGTTCGGGCTGCGGCCCTCATCGATCTCGGCCAGGTAGTGGGTGTAGCTGATGACGGCTTCCTCCTCGAAGTAGCCGACCACACGGTGCGCCGTCTTCGCGGAGACGAGGTAGAGGCCGAAGAAGAACAGGTAGAAGACCCACTGGACGGCGATGACCATGAAGCGTTCGAACAGGGTCGGTTTCGCCACCTCGATGAATGTCATCAGGTGCATCCGCTCGTTCTCGGCCTCGTCCATCAGGGTGCGGATCCAGCCGTTGTCGTCCTTCATCCGGCGCAGGGCCTTCAGGTGGTTCAGGGTGGCTCCGACCATCCCAGGCACCGCCGCGACGGTCTCCAGCACCACGGCGCGGTGGCCGTAGCGTTTGGCGAAGAAGGTGTCGGCGAAGAAGCGCAGCGCCTTGACGAAGCCGAAGGCGACGCGGTCGGACACGCCCTTCGGCGTATGATGAACGGACAGATCGACGAGGGGAGCGGTCATGGCGGCTTCCAGATAAAGACACTGACGGGGGGCCGGCGGCCCGATGGCGGTGAACTAGCCCCCGGGCGCGTCTGGTGAAATTCGGGGGATTCACCTACGGGATGTTGCGGAGGCCATGATGACGACCATCCCGACAGGGGAGATTGAGACCCGAACGCCCTGGGACTGGCTGCTGGCGACCCGCCATACCGGCTACGGCCTGGTGGCGGCGGTGCTGGGCGCCGGCCTCGGACTCGCCGGGCGGCTGGCCATGACGCCCCTGCTGGAAGACCGGCTCGCCCTGCTGTTTTTCGTGCCCGCCGTGGTTGTCGCCGCCGCGCTTGGGGGCGCCGCGCCGGGGGCCGTGGCGACGCTGCTGGGACTCTTCTGCGGTCTCTACGTCACATGGTCGACCGGGGTGCTGGCGCTCGGCGATCTCGTCGGGGCGGCGATCTTCGTGCTGCTCGGCGGGCTGATCACCGCCGGCGGCGAGGCGTTCCAGAACATGCGGGCGCGCTCGATCGCCGTGCATCGCGACCTGCTGGCCCGCGAAGCACACCTCCAGTCGATCCTCGCCACCGTGCCGGACGCCATGGTGGTCATTACCGAACGCGGGATCATGCAGTCGTTCAGCCCGACCGCCGAACGCCTGTTTGGCTGGACCGCCGAGGAGGTGCTCGGCCGCAATGTGAAGATGCTGATGCCGGAGCCCTACCGCGAGCAGCACGACGGCTATCTCGACCGGTATCTGGAAACCGGCGAGCGGCGGATCATCGGCGTCGGCCGGGTCGTGGTCGGCGAACGCAAGGACGGTTCGACCTTTCCGATGGAACTGGCCGTCGGCGAAATGATCTCGGGCGACAGGCGTTTCTTCACCGGCTTTGTCCGCGACCTGAGCGAGCGCCAGCAGACTGAACAGCGGCTGCAGGAGCTGCAGTCGGAACTGGTTCACATCTCCCGCCTGACCGCCATGGGCGAGATGGCCTCGGCCCTGGCCCACGAGCTGAACCAGCCGTTGTCGGCCATGGCCAACTATCTCAAGGGCTCCCTGCGCCTGCTGGACGCGGAGACCATCGCCCGTGAGCGTCTGCGGGACGCCATCCAGAAGGCCGGCGACCAGGCCCTCCGCGCCGGAGACATCATCCGTCGCCTGCGCGATTTCGTCGCCCGGGGCGAGGCGGAACGCCGCGTTGAAAGTCTGCCCAAACTAATCGAGGAAGCCAGCGCTCTCGCCCTCGTCGGGGCCAAGGAGCACGGAGTGCGCGTCCTGTTCCGCTTTTCACCCGAGGTCGACCTCGTGCTGGCCGACAAGGTGCAGATCCAGCAGGTGGTGCTCAACCTGATCCGGAACGCCATCGAGGCGATGGAGAGCGCCCCGCGCAAGACCCTTGAGGTCCGCCTCGACCCCCTGGCGGACGACTACGCCCAGGTCACCGTCGCCGACACCGGCACGGGCATCAGCCCGGACATCGCCGACCAGCTGTTCCAGCCCTTCGTCACCACCAAGCGGACGGGCATGGGCGTCGGCCTGTCGATTTCGCGTACCATCATCGAAGCCCACGGCGGCCGCATCTGGGTTGAACCCAATCCGGGCGGCGGCACCCGATTCTGTTTTACGCTGCGCTCCGTAGGCGAGGAGGAACTTTACGATGGCGAATGAGCCGATCGTCCATGTGGTCGACGACGATCCCGCGATCCGGGATTCTCTGGCCTTCCTTCTGGATACCGCCGACCTGGTGTCCAGAACCTATGAGTCGGCGGCCGAACTGCTGGCCCAGGCCGACCATCTGGCCCCCGGCTGCATCGTCACCGACGTCCGCATGCCGGAAATGAACGGTCTGGAGATGGTCCGGCGGCTGGCTGAAATGGGCGTGCGTCATCCGGTCATCGTCATGACCGGCCACGCCGACGTGCCGCTGGCCATCGAGGCGGTCCGCGCCGGGGTCAAGGACTTCATCGAAAAGCCGTTCGACGACGAGGCCCTGCTGGCCTCGATCCGCTCCGCCCTCGCCGACCAGGCGGGCGCCACGGAAAGGGAAGGACAGGATCCGGAGGTGCTGGAGCGTCTCGCCTCCCTGTCCGCCCGCGAGCGCCAGGTCCTCGACGGCCTAGTGGCTGGCCGGGCCAACAAGGTGATCGCCTACGACCTCGAAATCAGCCCCCGGACGGTCGAGGTCTACCGCGCCAATGTGATGACCAAGATGCAGGCGCGCAGCCTGTCGGAGCTGGTCCGCATGACCATTCTGGCCGGCTAGGTCCATCGGGGGTCCGGGGTTTCCCGGAGGTGACGCGGGCGGGCGGCGATGGGAGTGAGGGGCATCGATCTCCGCGAGGTTCCGCCCGTGTACGACTACAAGGCCGCATTCGAGACCGCCGTGGAGCAGGTCAGGGGCGAGGGGCGCTATCGCGTCTTCGCCGACCTGAAGCGCGTGCGCGGCCAGTTTCCGAAGGCGATCCGGCGGCGGCCCGACGGTTCGGAGCAGGACGTCGTGGTCTGGTGCTCGAAC
>JBGTSL010000015.1:0-12437 GCA_041940325.1 Brevundimonas sp. | reverse complement strand
CATTCTGAGAAAGATCGCCGAGAACGAGGTTCACGCCCTGGGCGACACCTCGACCCTCGCCGACCCGGCGGTTGTCGAGGACCTGGTCCGAAACCGGGCCGGGGCGGCGAGCGGCTGACGCGGATCGGGGTCTGCCCCCGCGCAAACGCGAACGGCCAACGCCCCGTCGAACGGGCGAGCATCCGGCCTGCCGGAAACGACCATGTCCCGACGGCTTTGACCGGACCGCGCATAGCCAGGAAGCCTCCTTCCGCCCGCAATGGCGCCGATGTCTGACGCCGACGGCCGGTCGTCAGCTATCGTCATCACTTCTGAGTTGAAAATTTGCCGTTATTGCCGTTGGTTGTGCTCGTAACGAGTTGAGTTGCGGGGCGTTCGTGGTTCGAGTGACGCAGAAGGCCGTCGAGGAGACGACGGAGTTGTTCCAGGCTGCGGGGCTCGGACAGGCGTCGTGGGAGGCGGCTCTGGACGGACTGGCGGCGGTCACCGGATCGACCGGCGCCCAACTGATAGGGCTGGGCTCCGGGGCGACCGTCCCCGTCAATGTCATGACCGGGGTGCCGGCCGAGACCGGCGAGGCCTTCGTGGCCGTGGGCGGCGGGGATCCGGCGATCAATTCGCGAGTCCGGATTGGTCTGCAGGCCGCCGAACTGGAGGTGCTCGACGAGACGGCGTTCACCACCGCCGCCGACATGCGGCTCAACCCCGAATACGCCGAGTGGATCCGCAGCTGGGACATGCACTACGTCTGCCTGACCAATCTGGTGAAGGCGCCGGACCAGCACGCGGGACTGGCCCTGTTGCGCGGCGAGCGGCAGGGCAATGTCGACGACGAACAGAAGCGCGCCTTTGCTGTCCTGGCCCGTCAGGCGCGGGCCGCCGTGCGCACCCGGATGGCGCTGGAGGCGCAAGGGACGCACCTGCTGGCGGGGGCGATGGAGGCGGTGCGGGCCACGGCCTTCTTCTGCGACGCCGCCGGCCGGGTGCGCGGCATGACCGCCTCGGCCGATGCCCTGCTGTCGGCCGGCGATCTGCTGCGGCTCAACAAGGGCATACTGACCACCGCGTGCGAGGCGGACCGGCGGGGGCTGGAGATCGCTGTGGCCGAGGCCGCGGCCGGCGGCGCGCCGGCCTTCCCGACCGTCGCCCGGCGGCTGAACTCGGACGACCGAGTGTTCATCGAGGCGTCGCCGCTGCCGGCGTCGGGCGCGCCGGGCTTTGGCCCCCGGGTCCTCGTGATCGTGCACGGGCGGGGCGCCGACGAGGCCCGGATCGCGGTGGCGGCGGGGGCGCTCCATGGACTGAGCGCCAGCGAGGCGGCGATCGTGGCCCAGCTGGCCGCCGGCCGCTCGCCCGCCGCCATCGCCCATGAGCGGCGGGTGTCGTTGGGTACTGTCAGGAGTCAGGTCCGGCGCATCTATGACAAGGTCGGGGTGAGCAGTCAGCTGGAGCTGGCGGCGCGGCTCCCCCGGCTATGACCGTCTACAGAATTGCAGATGCGGCCACGGCCCGGCCGGTGCGAAAACTGACCCCGATCGGGTCGGACCGGCCGCCTGCCCCTGGCGGTCGTGCGATCGCGGCTTCCGGCGGGCGGTCATCAGCCCGCGGATGCAGGCTCCATTGTGGAATTCAGCACCCGGCGCATGGAATCCGGGACCGGGACGACAGACATGGTCAAGCGGATTGAACCCCCGATCACCGACGCCCTCAAGGGTGAGATCGACCTGTTGGCCGGATCCGGCCGCGACGCCCGTCTGTCCGGCTTCGTGGCCGAGCCGGCCCGGGGACCGACCGGAGGTGCGGAAGCGGATCCGCTGGCCACGCCCGGCGACGGCCTGTCGGCGGGCCTGACCTTCAGCGTGAACCAGGCGCAGCCGCCGGTATGGATCGGCGGGGCGGTGACCGCGACGGCGGCGGCCGGGCCCCAGTCCTTCGCCAGCGTCGGCGCCCTGGAAGGCGGGGGCCATGTGGTGGTGTGGACGAACGGCTTCACGAGCGGCGGCAGCGGCACGGTGGTCGCGCGCCGCTACGACGCCAACGGCGTGGCCGTCGGCGGGGAGATCGCGGTCGGCTCCGTCCGCTACACCGGCCACACGGCTACGGTCGGTCTCGAGGACGGCGGTTTCCTGATCGTCTGGCAGGAGCTCGACGGGCTGATGGCCCAGCGCTATTCGGCCGCCGGCGTGACCGTCGGCGACAAGGTCTTCGTCGGGCCCGGCGGCATGGTCAACGACGGGCCGGCCATCACCGAGCTGGAATCCGGCGGCTTCGTCGTCACCTACATGCGGCAGCAGGGCGGGGTTGCGAACGTCTGGGCCCAGGCGCTGGATGAAGCCGGGGCGCTGTCCGGAGCCGCCGTCCGTCTCAACGCCGGTTCGATCTCGTCGGTCGAGGCGGATGTCGCCGCCCTTCCCGACGGGGGCTATCTGGCCGCCTGGGCCGGCAGCACCGGCATCTTCGTCCGCGCCTTCGACGCCGACGGCACGCCGCGCACGGGCGACGTGATGCTGGTCTCGCAGACCCAGTCGAGCTCGGCCTACCAGAGGCAGCCCAGCATCGCGGTGCTGGAGGACGGCACAGCGGTGGTAGTCTGGCAGAAATGGGCCAGCCCGGCCTATTCGGTCATGGCCCAGCTGATCGACGCCGAGGGCCAGCCGCTGGGCGAGCCCATGACCGTGCAGAACACCGGCGGGACGATCCCTCGCCCGATGGTCCATGCGCTGGAGGATGGCGGCTACGCCGTGTCCTTCACCAGCGCTGCGGGGACCACCGTGCAGCGCTACGAGGCCGGAGGCCAGGCCGTCGGCGATCCGATCACCACGACCGGCTCGCTGGCCGGCTACAACGCGGTGGCCCTGAACGAGGCGGGCGAACTGATCGTCGTGTCCACGACCGGGGGCGCGGACCCCAACATCACTTTCCGCCGGGTCGACGTCCCCTCGGCGCTGGAGACCAGCGAGGATCTGGCCATCGCCCTCTCGATGACCATGACGCAGGTCGATCCCGACGAGCCGGGCCAGGTGCGCATCGTCGGCCTGCCCGAAGGCGGATCCTTTTCGGCCGGCGCGCGGCAGCCGGACGGCTCGTGGCTGATCGATCGCGACGACCTGCCGGGCCTGACGCTGACTCCGCCTCCGGATTTCAACGGCGTGCTGTCCCTGCAGGCGACGGCCTTCACCGACGGCGACATCGCCAACGGCGTGACCCGCTCGTTCGGAATCAGTTTCGCGCCCGTCAACGACGCGCCGCGCACCGCCGTCGATGTAATCGAGGCGCTCGAGGACCAGATCGTCACCTTCTCGCCGCTCACCAACGACCTCGAGGTCGAAGGCGAGGCGATGACCATCACCCACATCAACGGACAGGCGGTGACGGCCGGGCAGAGCGTGACCCTGTCCGGCGTGGGCAGCCTGACGCTGAATGCCGACGGCACGCTGACCTTCACCCCGGCGGCCCACTGGCGGGGGGAGCAAGCCTTCACCTACACCGTGCGCGATCCCGGCGGGGCCAGCAGCCAAGGGTCGGGCGTCTTGCGACTGGAGGCGGTCACCGACGGGGCCACCTTCTCATACGGCCAGCTGGCCGACTGGACGCCCACGGCCATCGACGCGGCGGACGTACGGGTCAACACCACCACCGCCGGGGTGCAGAGCCAGTCCTCCGTCACGGCCCTGGCCGACGGCGGCTATCTGATCGCCTGGGTTTCGGCCGGACAGGACGGCTCGGGCACGGGCGTTTACGCCCAGCGCTACGACCGGCATGGCGAAAAGGTCGGCGTCGAGCACCGGGTCAATGAGCTGACCGCCGGCGACCAGCAGAACACGGCGGTGCTCGCCATGGAGGACGGCGGCTGGATGATCGCCTGGAAGGGGCCGATCACCGGTCAGGCGAACACCGGGATCTACGTCCGCCGTTACGACGCCGACGGTCAGGCGTCCGCCACCCAGCTGGTCACCGACGCGGCCTACGATCAGAGCTACGGCGGGGCCTTCAACCACGGCGCGCCGACCCTTGGAGCCTTGCCGGACGGCGGTTTCGTGGTGGGCTGGACGACCTTCTTCTCGGCCTCGGACACCGACATCTGGCTGCGCCATTACGGCGCCGACGGCACGCCCCTGCAGGCCCGGTGGGTGGAGGCCGACGCGGGACTTGAGGATCACCTCAGCCAGGTCGTCGGCGCCGACGGCGTCGTCACCACCATCTTCCAGGACGTCGACGGCTATTACAACGGGCCGACCAGCGGCCGGGACACCGATTACGGCATCTATATCGAACGCCACGGGCCGACCGGAGCGCTGGACGCGCCACTTCAGCTGAACACCAGCATAGCCGGGAACCAGACCCATCCGACGCTGGCCATTCTGGCCAACGGCGCCATGGTGGCCGCCTGGCAGTCGGCCGACGCGTCCGGGACCGGCATCGTCTTCCGGATGCTGGACCCGGAGGGTACGCCCATCGGCAGCGAGCGCTGGGCCAACCGGACGACGGCCGGCAACCAGACCTCGCCTGACATCGTGGCCCTGGCCGACGGCACCTTCCTGATCCTGTGGACTTCAGCGGGGACCGACGGATCGGGAGCCGGCCTCTACGGTCAGCGCATCAGCGCGGACGGCGGCCAATACCTCGGTTCGGAATTCCGCCTGAACGCCACCACTGCGGGCGATCAGCTGAACGACAGCGCCATTACCGAAACCAGCTTCGCGGTGCTGGCGGACGGAACCCTCGTGGCCACCTGGTGGGGCGACGGCGAGGTGCATCACCGCCGCTTCGATCCGCCCGAGGCGGCCTTCACCGCCTATCAGGGCGAAGAGATCGCAATTCCGCTGACGGTCAATCTGGTCGATGCGTCGGAGACCTTCGAACTGGCCATTTCCAACCTGCCGCCGGGCGCGACCCTGTCGGCCGGGGTCCAGCGCGGGGACGGGGCCTGGGTGGTCACCGCCGCCGAGGCGGCGGCTCTCAGCCTGACTCCGCCGCCGGGATATGCCGGCGAGATTCTGCTGCGCATCGAGATCACCACCATCGACGGCGACAGCCGCGCCACCGCCATCTCCTACCGCGAGGTGCAGGTCCTGCCGGTGGACAATGCCGCCGACGGGGCCGAGGTCGGCTTCCGCACCGGCGCCGATCCGACCACGGACGAGGATGTGAACGTCACCCAGACGACCGGCGCCGACTACCGCGACGGCGGCGTTGCGGCCCTTACGGGGGGCGGCCATGTCGTTGTCTGGTCCGCCACCTATGGCGACGGCGATCTGGCCGGCGTCCGCGCCCTTGTCTACGGCGCCGACGGCAGCGTGGTCAGCCTCAACGAATACTGGGGCGATCCCGGCGACTTCACGGTCAACACCTACAAGACCGGCAACCAGCAGAACCCGACCGTGCTCGCCCTGGCCGACGGCGGTTTCGCGGTCTTCTGGCACTCGTTCGACCAGGACGGTTCCGAGGTCGGCGTCTACGGCCAACGGTTTGACGCGACGGGCCTGAGGGTAGGTGGAGAGTTCCGGGTCAACACCACCACCGCCTTCGCCCAGGAGGCGCCCACGGCGACCCTGTTGGACGATGGCGGCTTCGTGGTCCTGTTCGAGAGCGAACCGGTCAACGGAGCCGGCTTCGAAATCCGCGGCCAGCGCTACGACGCCGACGGCGTCGCCGTGGGCGGCGAATTCCTGCTCCGCGACATGACCGGCGGCAGCCAGCGCTGGCCCGACGTCTCGGCGCTCGAGAACGGCGGTTTCGTCGCCGTCTGGAACAGCTTCGCCACCGACGGTTCGGGGATGGGCCTCGAGATGCGCGTCTTCGACGACCGCAACGACGCCACCGTCTACCGGGTCAACGAGGCCACCCTCGGCTCGCAGACCGACGTCAAGATCGCCACCCTGGCCGACGGGTCGTTCATCGCCGTCTGGACCACCCTCGCCGACCAGCCGGGGGCGGCCAATTCGATTCAGGCCCGCCGCTTCGAAGTCGGCGAGGACGGGACTCTGACCGGCGATGACGAATTCAGCGTCTTCGGCGCCGGCTCCGGCTCCATCGGCTATGCCGACGTGGTCGGCCTGCCGGACGGCGGCTACATCATTCTCGCCCAGTGGGAACAGGCGGGCGATGAGAGCGTCGACATCTACGCCCAGCGCTACGACGCCGACGGCCGCCGCGTCGGCGCCAGCTTCCGCATCAACGAAACCAGCTATGGCGATCAGCTGTCCGTCAACGTCTACTCCGACCCGATGGTGACGGTGGACGTGAACGGCGACCTCATCGTGGTCTGGACCGACCTGAACGACGGCAACATCTACCGGCGCACCTTCGACATCGACCCGGACCCGCCGTTCCGCGGCGCCGCCGAAGAGCCGATCCGGCTGGAAATCGAGGTCGCGACGCGGGACGCCTCGGAGACGGTCGAGATCGTGCTGTCGAACCTGCCGGCGGGCGCCATGCTCTCGGCCGGCCTGCCGCAGCCCGACGGCAGTTGGTTGCTCGACCGGGAAGACCTCGCCGGTCTGACGGTCACAGCGCCGCCGGCCTCGGCCGGACGCGCCTTCGATCTCATCGTCACGGTGACCACCCGGCAGGGCGGCGACAGCTTCACCACCGTCGACTACCACACCGTCGAGGTCCTGGCGGCCCCGCCCGGCGTCACTGTCGCCGGCACCAGCGGGGCGGACGCCCTCGTCGGCGACGGGGGAGGGGACACCCTGACGGGCGCGGCGGGCGACGATGTTCTGGATGGCCTCGCCGGCGACGACGTGCTCGATGGCGGCGACGGAGACGACCAGATTCACGGCGGGCGCGGAGACGACCTCATCGTCGGCGGTCTTGGCAACGACCGGATCGACGGCGGCTCGGGCCATGACGTCCTGGCCGTTTCCGGGGGCTTCTCCGACTACCGCCTGCTGATGGTCGGCGACGACTTCATCCTCAAGGGACCGGAAGGCGGCGACTATCTGACGGGGATCGAGAGCATCCGGTTCGACGACGGCAGAATCCTGGAACTCAACCGGATGTACGGAGCCGAATCCGGCGGCGGGCGCCGCGAGGACGGTCGAATCCCGGAAACCCTGCTCTCGGACGGTCCGGCGGGCGGAGATCGGCCGCAGGTTCTGCCGGGGCCGGACCATCCGGCCCTGTGGGGCCTCAAGGGCGGCGATGAACGGCAGGTCCTGCCGGGGGTGGCTGATCCGGTGGGGGAGGCAGAGGCCAAGGACGCCGGCGGCCCGCAAGTGCTCCCGGACCAGATTGAGACGCGGTCCTACTCGGGCCTTGAGGCCCGCCTGGGCCACGGCGGCGACTGGATGCCGACTCTCACCGACGGGACTGGGGTGTCCCTCGACCCGACCCTGTCGGACTCCCTCTTCGGCGCGGGCGGCGGGGGGGCCGATGAACCCCAGGTGGTTCCGGGGAACGGAGCGGCGCAGCTGTTTCCGGACATCGATCTCGTCGTGTCTGATCGGGACGGATTGCTGACGCTGGCCGACCAGGGCCGGCTGGCGGACGGCCTGGGGGCGCGCCCCGACGACTGGATGTAATCCGGGCCCGCCGGGGCGATCGGGCCCCGCCAGCCGGTTCCGACCGCTCGCCACGATCCGCCATGCACCCGGCGTCCGTCCACAGGTCCGGGACCAACGTTCGGGCCGCGCCCGCCAGTCGGGCGCCTGGCTGCGCTGTGACGCCGGCAGTCTGCCTAGCCCCGGATCGACGAGGACGGTCTGGCGCGCACCGCGCCGCCGTCGGCGATGGCCTGTCCGGAACCGCCCGTCGTTGTGATCGGCCTCGACCCTGTTCTGGAGCATCGTCGCGGGCCTGGCGCTCGTCCTGCCCGTTGGCCTGTACCTGCCGCCCGTCGCCAGCCTTTTCCGCTTCAGCGAATCGGCCTTGCACCTGGCGGCGGCGATCGGGGTTGGTCTCCTGGCCGGCGGATGGAGCGACGTGGTTCGCGTCCTGCGGCGGCGCCTGGCGCGCGGCGGGACCGTGGAGAGGACAGGCCGGGAACCTTGATCCGGCTTAGGGCCGCGGCCGCCGCGCCAGAGACAAGGCCCTTGCCGGCAGGATCAGCCCTCGGCGAGGCTCAGAGCCACACGAACCAAAGCGGAAAGGCCCCTGGCGGCCATCTTGTCCATGACTCGCGCCCGGAAGACTTCGACGGTGCGCGGGCTTATGGCGAGCTGACGGGCGATATCCTTGTTCGACATGCCCTCGACCAGGGCGTCGAACACCTGTCGCTCCCTTGGCGTCAGCGCTGCGAGACGCTGGAGAGCGGCCTGCCGCTGTTCGCGCTGGAGGGAGAGCGTGCCCATACGCCCCAGCACGCCCTTTACCGTTTCGACCAGACGCGCTGGATCAACCGGCTTCTCGATGAAATCGACGATGCCGGCCTTCATCATCTGGACAGCCGTGGGCACGTCCGCGTGGCCCGTGATGACGATCATCGGCCATTCCCGATCCTCAAGGGCCGCCAGCCGCCTCACGACTTCGGAACCGTCCATGCCGGGCATGCGCACATCGGTAATCACGCACGCGAGAGGGTCGCTCGGCAGCTGGTTCATGAACTCGCTGCCGCTGCTGAATCCGCGCGCCCGGATCCCTTCGCTGCGGAGCATGACCACGAGCGAGTCGCGGACAGCGGGATCGTCATCTATGACGAATACGGAAGCCTGCGCGTTCATGCCGCCTCCTCTTCCCTCTGCGGAAGGCGAATCGAGAAGGCGGCCCCGCCCAGGGCGCTGCGGTCGACACACAGGGCGCCTCCGTGACCTTCAACAATGGTCCGGGTCACCGACAGTCCCAGGCCCATGCCGTTGGCCTTGCTTGTGGTCGTCGGCCTCAGCATCGATTCGAGGTCGTTGGCGGGAATTCCCGGCCCATTGTCCTCGACGGAGACTTCGTAACCATCGCTCGTACGGCGACCGCGGATCACAACGACCGGATCGCGCATGACCGACGCAGCCTCGATCGCATTGCGCACAAGGTTGATGACCGCCTGCTGGAACTGGATCCGCTCGGCCAGCACCGTGTCGGCCCGGTCATCCACCTCGATCCTGACCTCCAGACCCGCGTCCCGCCCCAGCAGACGGAGCGACGGCCGGAGACCCTCGATCATCGACGAAACCCGTTCGGCCTCAAGCGCCGCCGATCCCGTCGCCAGAAGATCTCGCATGCGCCGGATGATGCTTCCGGCGCGCAGGACCTGCGCCTTTGCGAGGTCCAGGGTGCGGCTGGCGCTATCCCCCAGAGGGCCCGCCCTCTCGATGTCACGCTGGCTGGCGTGCATGTAGGAGGCGGCGGCGCTCAGCGGCTGGTTCAGTTCGTGCGCGAGGGTGGCGGCCATCTGGCCCAGAGAGTTTAGGCGCCACACACGATTGAGCTGGCCGTCGAGGGCGAGAGCCCGGCTCGTCGCCGCCCGGGTTTGCGTGACGTCGGTCAGACAGATGGCGGCATAATCGTCATCGCTCGCAGGCTCTGAAGTCACGCCCACCTGAAGCGTCAGCAACAGGGGCTGGTCGTCCGGCCGTCGGCCACGCCACTCCCGGGGATCGGCCTCCAGGTCGGCGCCGGACCTCTGCGGCTCGAGCATGCGGAGATCAAAATCGTTGACCAGACGCGAGAATGGCAAGCCGAGCACTGCGGCGTTCGTCACGCCGAAAAGTTCGCCGGCGGCCGGGGTCAGCCGCCGAATCCGGCCGGCGCGGTCGACGATGACGACCGGGACTGCAGCCAAGACCGTGTCGAGAACGGCGTTGCGGCCGGCCAGCGTGCGGGCGAGAACGCCGGCCCGGCGCTGAACCCGGCGCTGCGCCCAGCAAAGTTCGGCGAGGAGCCAGCTGACGGCGAGGAAGAGGACCGCGTTGACGATCGTGTCGGTCAACCCCTCGCGCGGCACCAGGGAGACGTTCACCGCAATGGAAAGTGCGATTGACAGTCCGGTAGGACCGGGTCGGGACAGCAGCGCCGTGATCACAGCGGCCGGAACCATGGGTAGGTAATAGAACTGCCCGAAGGGCTCGAGCGCGCTACGCAGAACCACGCAGGCCGCCACCGAAACCACCGCCAGGCCGTATCCGCGCCAGCCCCGGTAGGACCGATCCACCAAGGCGGTGATCAATCGGGGTACGGCGGTACTCACTCTATGCCAGCATCCTGTGCGCCATCCGGCCGGTCCGCGGCGCCGACTCGCTCGGCCCCGGATCATTCTCGCGCATATCAGCATTTGCCCGCGCCGCGAAACGCGGGCCGCAGCGGTCGCCGCAGCCGGTCATACGCATTTCTACGTATGTCCCGGTTTACCAACGATATTCCTGTCCTCCCGAGGATGAGGCGATCATCCAAGGGAAAAGAATGTCCTGCCTCCAACTCCCCCATGCGACCCTCAGAACGCGGATCGCCTCCGTCGCCCTGGCGCCTCTCGCCGCCCTCTTGTTCGCCAGCTCCGCCCACGCCGGCGAGCCGGACCTGAGCTGGGAGGTCGGCGTCGCCACCGAGAACGTCGCCAAGGGCCTCGGCAAGAGCGGCGGCGACCCAAGCGTCTCCGGCGCTGTCGGCGCCAGCCTGGGGTCCTTCTACGCCGAGTTCAGCGGATCGACCGTCGAGCTCGGCGGCGGCGCGGACGGCGAACTGGTGACCACCGTCGGCTATGCGCCCGAGTTCGGCGGCTTCGAGTTCGACTTCTCAGCGAAGCACAAGGTCTTCACCGGCACAGTGGCCGGCTACGACAACCGTTTCATGGAGTACCAGGCCGACGTGTCGCGGGCCATCGGTCCGGCCGGCGTGCGGCTGCGGGTCAACTACACGCCCGACGGTTCGGGCTCGACGGAGGACGCATGGTGGGTCGAGGCGCAGGGCAGCTACGCCCTCGGCTCCCGGACCCGCGCCTCCGTCGCCGTCGGCGAACGGAGCAGCGAGACCAGCGCCGAATACACGGCCTGGAACGTCGGCGTGAAGCACAAGCTGACCCGCCAACTCGCCGCCGACCTCCGCTGGTACGACACCGACCAGCACGCGCGCGGCGACCGCTACGAGGGGCGTCTCGTCGGCGCCCTGACCTACGCCTTCTGACCCCGAGAAAGATCGAGGCTCCCGTGAACCTGCTCAACAACCTGCCCGTCGGCCGCAAGCTTATGCTGGCCTTCGCCGCCGTCCTCCTCGCCATCGTCGTGATGGGCGGAGTGATCTTCCTGCAGCTCCTCACCCTGGACCGGGCCGGCGCAGATCGCGCGGTGGCCAACCAGATGGTCCGTTCGACGGCTTCGGCCGAGTTCTACCTGTCCCGTCAGGAGGGCAGCTTCCGGGGCTTCCTGCTGTCGGGCGATGAATACTACGTCGAGCGCGCCGCGGCCCACCGTGAGCGCTTCAAGTCCTTCATCGAGGCGATGCGACAGGATGCAGGTCCGGATCTGGCGGGCGAGATCGACTCGCTTGAGCAGTCCGCCAACGCCTGGTTCGAACACGTCATCGTCCAGGGCGCTGAACTGGCTCGCGACCCGGCGACGCGCGCCAGCGCCGTCGCCATGGTCGGGCGCAGCGGCTCGGCGGACCGGATGATCGAGCCCGTTGAGGTGTCGTTCGAAAAGATCAAGGAGGTTCTGACCGCCGAACTGGAGCGGGTTCGGCAGAAACAGGCGAGCGCCTCGCGCGATGCCCGCTGGGCGCTGATCGCCGGCATCGTCATGGCCTGCCTGATCGCCATGGGCATGGGCTGGATGCTGACCCGCGGCATCGCGGGACCGGTCGGCCGCATGATCGGACACATGAACCGCCTCCGCGCCGGCGACACCTCGATCGAGGTCGCCGAAGCCCAGCGCAAGGACGAGTTCGGCGCCATGGGCGTGGCGGTCCTCGCCTTCCGTGACGCCGCCATCGACAAGGCGCGGGTCGAGGCCGAGGCCGTCGCCGCCCGCGAGGCCAACGACCGCGACCGCGCCGCCGCCGAAGAGGAGAAGGCGCGCGTGGCCGAGGAGGACCGGGTCACGGTCGAGGCCCTGGCCCGCGGCCTGTCGGCCATGGCCGAGGGCGACCTGACCCACCGCATGCATGTGGCGGTGCCGGCGCGCGCCGAACAGCTGAAAACCGACTTCAACTCGGCCATCGGCCAGCTGCAGCAGGCGGTGTCGGTGGTGGTGCAGAACGTCGCCGCCATCCGCTCGGGTTCGGGCGAGATCAGCCACGCGGCCGACGACCTGTCGCGTCGCACCGAGCAGCAGGCGGCCAGCCTGGAGGAGACGGCGGCGGCGCTGGATCAGATCACCGCCACGGTCAACCGCACCGCCTCGGGCGCGCGTCAGGCCTCGGACGTGGTTCAGGCCGCCCGCGGCGACGCCGAGACCTCGGGCGTTGTGGTGCGCGACGCGGTAGCGGCGATGAGCGCCATCGAACAGTCGGCCCAGCAGATCAGCCAGATCATCGGGGTGATCGACGAGATCGCCTTCCAGACCAATCTGCTGGCG
>JBGTSL010000014.1:0-12599 GCA_041940325.1 Brevundimonas sp. | reverse complement strand
TCCGACATTTCGGGCCGTGGCGTGGGCATGGACGTGGTCAAACGTTCGATCCAGGCCCTGGGCGGCCGCATATCCATCAGCTCGGTTCCGGGCAAGGGCTCGACCTTCACCCTCAGCCTGCCGCTGACCCTGGCGGTGCTGGACGGCATGGTGGTGACGGCCGCCGACCAGACCCTGATCGCCCCGCTGCCGGCCATCGTCGAAAGCCTGACGCCGCAGGAAAGCGACCTGCACTATGTCGGCGGGCTCGATCCGGTGATCCGCTTCCGCGATCGCTTCCTGCCGCTGATCGACGTGGCCCTGATCATGGGCTTCCGCGAACAGCCGATGAACCCGACCGAAGGCGTCGCCGTGGTCGTCGAAACTGAAGGCGGCCAACAGGCGGCCCTGCTGTTCGACGCCATCCAGGGCCAGCGCCAGGTGGTCATCAAGAGCCTGGAAACCAACTACCAGCAGGTCAAGGGCGTCGCCGCCGCCACCATCCTTGGCGACGGACGCGTCGCCCTCATTCTCGACGTCGACGCCCTCGTCGCCGACGTCCGCCGCCGGCCCGTCGCGGCCGATCTCAAGCTTGCGAGCTGACATGACCGAATCCCTGACCGCCGCCGCCCGCGAACTGATCGCCTTCCGCATCGGGGAGCAGGAGTTCTGCGTCGACATCATGTCGGTGCGCGAGATCCGCGGCTGGACGCCGGCGACTCCGCTGCCCCGCGCGCCGGGTTACATGAAGGGGGTCATCAACCTTCGCGGCGCCGTGCTGCCGATCATCGACCTCGGCGCGCGCTTCGGCCTGCGGACCTCGGAGCCGACCGCCCGCCACGTGATCATGGTCGCCCACATTGGCGGCCGGCTGGTTGGACTGCTGGTGGACGCCGTCTCGGATATCGTTCAGCTGGACGAGGGGGCGGTGCAGCCGACCCCCGACGTGGCGAGCGAGGAGGTGCGCGCCTTCGTCAAGGGCATTTTCGCTATCGACGGTCGGATGATCAGCCTCATCGACCTGTCCCTGATCCTGCCGGCGATGGAGGCCGAAGCCGCATGACCGCCGCCGCCGGGACGGCGTCGTCGCTGGTCGAGGGCGAGTTCGCCCTGACGGCAGAGGACTTCCGCCACATCGCCCAGGTTCTGCACAGCCACGCCGGCATCGCCTTGGGCGAGGGCAAGGCGGCGCTCGTCTACTCCCGGCTGGCCAAGCGGCTGCGGGCGCTGGGTCTGCGCAGCTTCCGGGAGTACTGCGCCCTGATTGACGGCGTCGACGGCGTCGATGAACGCCAGGCCATGACGGCGGCCCTGACCACCAACGTCACCCGCTTCTACCGCGAGCCGCACCACTTCGAGGATCTGCTGGTCCGGGTGATGCCGCGGCTGGCCGAGCGCGCCCGCGCCGGCGGACGGGTGCGGCTGTGGTCGGCGGCGTGCTCGAACGGGCAGGAGCCCTATTCGATGGCCCTCACGGTGCTCGCCGCCCTGCCCGAAGCGGCCGAGCTCGACGTCCGCGTCCTGGCCACCGACATCGATCCCAACATGGTCGCCGAGGGCGCGGCGGGGGAGTACGCCGAAGAGGCGCTGGAGCAGGCGCCGGCGACGCTGTGGCGCCGCTACTTCGACCGCGCCGCAGGGGTCGGGGCCAACCGCTGGACGGCTGGCGGCGAACTCCGCCGGCTTGTGGCGTTCCGCGAACTCAACCTGATCGGCGACTGGCCGATGAAGGGCCGGTTCGACGTCATCTTCTGCCGCAACGTGGTGATCTATTTCGACGAGGCGACCCAGGAGCGGGTGTGGAGCCGGTTCACCCCGCTGATGACGCCGGGCGCGACCCTCTATATCGGGCATTCGGAACGCGTCTCCGGTCCGGCCGCGAGCCTGCTGCGCCCGGACGGCCTGACCACCTACCGCATGGGAGGAGCGGCATGAGCCGCCCCGTCTCCGTTCTGGTGGTCGACGACAGCCCGACCATGCGTGGCCTGATCACCGCGGCGCTGCGGCGCGACCCCGAAATCGAGGTCGTCGGTTCGGCCGCCGATCCACTGGAGGCGCGCGAGGCGATCAAGCGGCTGAACCCGGACGTGATCACCCTCGATGTCGAGATGCCGAACATGAACGGCCTCGAGTTCCTCGAGAAGATCATGCGCCTGCGCCCGATGCCGGTGGTCATGGTCTCGACCCTGACCCAGGCCGGCGCCGATGTGACCGTGGCGGCGCTGGAGATCGGCGCGGTGGACGCGGTGGGCAAGCCGGTCGACGGCGTCCCCGCGGCGGTAGCCTTCGCCGAACTGGCCCAGAAGGTGAAGACCGCGGCGGCGTCGCGGGTGCGCGCCCGCGCCGACGCCCCGCCCGACCCGCCGCCGGCGTCCGCCGACTACCGCCCAGACCCGCACCACATCCTCGCCATCGGCGCCTCGACCGGAGGCGTCGAGGCCCTGATCACCATCCTGACCGGCTTCCCAGAAAACTGCCCCGCGACGGTGATCACCCAGCACATGCCGGCCACCTTCACGCGCAGCTTCGCCGCGCGCCTGGACAAGATGTGCGCGCCGCACGTCTCGGAGGCCGAGGAGGGCGCGCCGATCAGACCCGGCCACGTCTACATCGCCCCCGGCGGAGAGGCGCATCTCGAAGTCGCCGGCGCCAATCCCCGGTGCCGGCTGACCCACAGCGAGCCGGTGAGCGGCCACCGTCCGTCCGTCGACGTGCTGTTCGAATCCGTCGCCCGCGCCCGCCGGCCCATGACCGGGGTCATCCTGACCGGCATGGGCAAGGACGGCGCCCGGGGCCTCCTGACCATGCGCGACTCCGGAGCCCGGACCCTCGGCCAGGATGAGGCCTCCTGCATCGTCTACGGCATGCCGCGGGCCGCCTTCGAACTGGGCGCCGTTGAGCGCCAGCTGCCGCTCCACCGCCTTCGCCCCGCCATTCTCGACCTGTGCGCCGCCCCCGCCGCCTGAGGACTGTCCAGTACCATGCCCGCCGCTTCCGCCCTTCACGTTCTGATCGTCGACGACCAGCAGACCATGCGCTCGCTGGTCCGCAACAGCCTGCAGCAACTCGGCGTGCGCGAGATCACCGAGGCCGCTGACGGCGAGGCCGGTCTGCGCCAGGTGATCAGCAAGCCGGTCCATCTGGTCATTTCGGACTTCAACATGCCGAACCTGGACGGTCTCGGCCTGCTGCGCGCGATCCGGGCCCATCCGCCGATCAAGACCACGGCCTTCATCATGCTGACCGGCCGGGCGGATCGCGAGCTGGTCCAGCGCGCCGTCCAGTTCGGCGTCAACAACTACCTCGTCAAACCCTTCACCGTCGCCCAGCTCAAGGAGAAGCTGGAGGCGGTCTTCGGACCGCTGACATGACCGCTGTTCCGCTCACCGACGGCGCCGAACGTCGCGTCCACGTCGGGCAGGGCGAGCACCACGTGACCTCCGATCCCACCGTGGTCCTGACCACTGTGCTGGGTTCCTGTGTGGCCGCGTGCCTGTGCGATCCGCGCGAGGGCGTGGGCGGGATGAATCATTTCCTGTTGCCCGACGGCGAAGCGGCCGGCGCCGATGTCGGCCGCCGCTATGGCGCCCACGCCATGGAGCTGCTGATCAACGACCTCCTCAAGTCGGGCGCCCGGCGGGACCGGCTCGAAGCCAAGCTGTTCGGCGGCGGACGCATGTTCGATTCCCTGCGCGACGTCGGGCGGGCCAATGCGGATTTCGCTGAACGCTTCCTGAGGGACGAGGGAATCCGCGTGGTCAGCGGCAGTCTGCGGGGCGCGGGCGGGCGACGGCTGCACTACTGGCCCGCCTCCGGGCGCGCCCTGCAGCGGGCGGTCGCGGACGCCGCTGCGCCCCGCCCCCGGCCCACGCCCCCGGTCATGGCGATCGGCGGCGAACTGGAGCTCTTCTGATGATCCCGGTGGACAAGGACCTTCTCGACGCAATGGCGGCCGAGGCGACCGAGGCGCGCGCACGCCTCGAACGGAGCGCCGCCGCCGTCGGCGACTGGGTGGCCGCGCTCCCGCACGAGCTCCGCCAGGATGCCGTTGCAGGGGCCCAGGGATTCGACGAAATCGGCCAGCGACTCGAGGTTCTGGCGTCGTTGCTCAAAGGTCTGGCGCGGGGCGAGGACGCTGACGCGCTGGTCGCCGCAGCGCCGCTGGCCGACATGGCGGCGCGTCTCGCCGGCGCTCCGTCAACCGCACCGGCGACCTCCGGCGACCTCCTGCTGTTCGAGTGAGTCATGGCGCCCGCCTCGCCCTGCCGGATCAATCTGGAGCATTCATCGGTGCTGCTGATCGACGACAATCCGAAGTCGCTCGATATGCTGAGCTCGATCTTCCACGGTTTCGGCGTCAAGGAGCAGATCAAGTGCGAGAGCGCCGTGGCCGCGACGGAAATTCTGCGGCGACGCATGATCGATCTGATCCTCGTCGACTGTTCGATGCCCGAGATGGACGGCTATGACTTCGTGCGCTGGCTGCGACGCGAAACGCCGCCGCCGCTACGCTACACGCCGGTCATCATGCTCACCGGCCACGCCGCCCAGTCGAAGGTGCACAAGAGCCGGGACTGCGGCGCCAGCTTTGTCGTCGCCAAGCCGCTGACGCCCGCCGTGCTTCTCAAGCGGACGCTCTGGCTGGCCGGCGACGAGCGCGAGTTCGTCGAGTCCGACGGCTTCGTCGGGCCGGATCGCCGCGTGCGCAATTTCGGTCCTCCCCTCGGCCGGCCCGGCCGCAGGGCCGGGGATCTCTCCAGCCATGTCGGGATGGCGAAGGAACCCAATCTGGATCAGGCGGACATCGACATGCTTCTGAAACCGCAACGGGTGGCCCTGTGACCCAGGCACGGACCGTCAAGGTGCGCACCGCCCTCTCGCGTCAGCTGTCGCAGCCGGGCGGCCGGAGTCTGGCCGAGGCGGAACGGCTCGCCGACGCCGCCCTGCAGACTCACCGGGCCGACGCCTTCGCCGAACTGGGTCGTCTCCTCGCCGAGCTTGAGACCGCTTGCATGAGCAGATCCGAAGCCGACCAGCCGCGGGTCTACGCCCTGGCGGCCAGTATCGTCGATCTGGCCGGATTCTTCGATACTGGCCCGTTCTACGATGCGGCCTACAGCCTGTGTGACCTGACGGACCGGACGCGCGAGCGGGGATTGTGGAGTTGGGACGCCATCCGGGTCCACGTCCAGACGCTGCGTCTGCTTCACCTCGCAGGACTGGGGTCCCCGGCTCCGGACGCCGCCGCGCTGCTGGCGGGCCTCCACCGGGTGGTGCGCTCTGTGCTCGCCGACCAAGGCGACCGCCGGGAGGACCCTTGAGAGCCGTCGCGGCGCAAGGGACGCCCTGTCGATGACGAAGCGATACCTCACGTCGCTGCGCAGCATCCGCTCATAGGCCTCGTTGATCGCCTGCGCCGGGATCATTTCGATCTCGGAGACGATGCCGTGCTGGGCGAAGAAGTCGAGCATCTCCTGGGTCTCGGATGCCGCCGATCATCAGACCGGCGATGGCCTTGCGCCGAAGATGAGCGAGGCCAACTGGGGCGGGAATGGTTGTGCTCTGGCCGCAAGACGGCAGATGCACTTCGCCCCGCCGATGTGCAGCGTATCAGTTGACCCGCTCAACCATGTGTCTGAGGCCATCTATCAGGTCGTCGAGTTCACGACGAGACGGCCGGGCCCCGTGTCTCGTTCGAAGATCGATTTCCCCCGCAATTCTGCTCACCTCAGCGAACCCGAAGGAGCCGGCGGCCCCGGCGAGACGGTGCACGATGAGGGTCACCTCCTCGTCGTCTTCCGGGAGCGACTTCAGCCTGGCCAGGTCGGCCCGGCACCGGTCGATGAACTGTGCGCGAAGGGCTTCCAGAGGATCTGTCACGGGGCGTTTCTCAGAAGAAGTCGGACCTGGTCTCCGAGCGTCATCGGGTCGAACGGCTTGATGATCACGCCGATCGCGCCGCGCGCTAGGAGAGCGGCGCGGTCATGATCCTGTGTCTGCGCGGTCATGAATATGGCCGGCGCCGCTGTGCCGCCGGCTTCGCTACGAATCCGGTCAAGCAGGCCGGGACCGTCCATGTCAGGCATCATGACGTCCAGCAGCAGGAGGTCCGGCTGGACGCCATCCGCCAGGAGGTGGAGCGCTTCCGCGCCTGAGGAAGCCGAATGGACGAGGGCTTCGCCGCCGAGATCGAACGCCAGGGCGGTGAGGGCCCGAATGTTGGCGTCATCATCGACGTGAAGGATGATCAGCTTCGACATCGCGCTACTCCGGTACGCCGAGAGGAACCTCGAACCAGAAGGTCGAGCCTTGCCCCGGGAGGCTGCTGACGCCGACCCGCCCACCCATCAGCTCGATCAGCTCCCGGCTGATGGCGAGGCCGAGACCCGTGCCTCCGAAACGTCGGCTGGTGGATTGGTCCGCCTGGACGAACCGTTCGAAAAGGGCCCGCGCGGCTTCGGGCTCGATGCCGAGCCCGGTGTCGGAGACCCTGACCGTCAGCACGACGCCGCCTTCGGGACGCAGACGGGCGTCGGCGAACAGGCTGACCCCGCCCTTCTCGGTGAATTTCGCGGCATTTCCGAGGAAGTTGAGCAGGACCTGACGCAGGCGGCCCCGATCGCCGACGAGGGCCGACGGGACGGCCGGGGCGATGTCCTGGGAGAACCAGAGACCCTTGCTCTCTATCTGGCCGAGGATGACCTCGGCGGCCTCGCGGAACAGCGTCGGCAGGTCGAACGGGCGAGCCTCCAGCGTCACCGCGCCCGCCTCCAGTTTCGAATAGTCCAGAATGTCGTTGATGATCGACAGCAGCACCTCGCCCGACAGGTGGATGCGGTCGGCGCACTGGCGCTCAACCGGGCCAAGCCCCTCGCGCGACTGCAGGATGCGGGCGAAGCCGATGACGCTGGTCAAGGGCGTGCGCAACTCGTGGCTCATGTTCGACAGAAAGCGCGACTTGGCTTCGGAAGCGGCCTCGGCCTCGCCGAGCGCCAGGCGGAGCTCCTCCTCGAGACGACGGCGCTCAGAAATGTCGCGGATGACGGCGATCACCTCGGCTGTCTCGCCATCTTCGCCCGCCACGGATTGAAAGCTGGTTTCGACCCAGACCGAACCTCCGTCCTTGTGGAGGGCCCGCTGCTGCAACGTGCAGCGTTTGAGCCCCTGAGCCATTTTCTGGAACGCGGTCAGCAGCGCCGGACGGTCTTCGGGGTGGACGAAGTCCTGGGCCGGGCGGCCGGCCATCTCAGCGGGCTGATAGCCGAGCAGTTGTTTGACCGCGGGGGAGATGTAGCTGCTGCGGCCATCGGGGCGCAGCCGGGTCACCACGTCATCCATATGGTCGGCGAGCAGGCGGTAGCGGCTTTCGCTGCGCCGGAGCCGCTGGATGACGGAATAGCGGTCGGTGATGTCCTGCACGATGCCGAACAGCGCGTCCACGCGCCCGTCGTCAGTCATCTGGCGCAATGCGCTGAGGACCACCCTGCGGGTCGACCCGTCCGGGCGATGGACGAAGGCCTCGAACTCTTCGCGGCTGCCGTCCCGCAGGACGCGGCGGATGAAGGCGTCGCGGTCGGCCCGTTCCCCGGGCGAATAGAAGCCGCCCAGATCCTCCCGGGTCACCGGGCTGCCTATCGGGAGGCCGTAGATGCGGTAGACCTCGTCGGACCACTCCAGCTCGCCGGTGTCGAGACGCCAGCGCCAGTGACCGACGCGCGACACCGCTTCAGCGAGTTCGAGCAGCCGCCGCTTCTCTTCGGCCACGAGCCGTTCAGCGGTCAGTTCGATCTGTTCCGAGACCAGGTCGCCGAGCTGGCGAAGCCGCTCCTCATCCGCCTTGTCGAAATCCCTCGGCTCGACGTCGATCAGGCAAAGGGTGCCGAGATTGTGGCCCCCGGGCGTCGACAGCACGGCTCCGGCGTAAAAGCGGATGTGGTCGGGCCCGGTGACATAGGGGTTGTCGGCGAACCGGGAGTCTCGCGTAGCGTCGGGGACCACCATCACGCTGCCCGGGGGCATCTGGATAGCGCGGTTGCAGAAGGCGTCTTCGCGCCTGGTCTCGCAGAGATCCATGCCGTGCCGTGACTTGAACCACTGCCGGTTCTCGTCGATCAGCGAAACCAGGGCGGTCGGAACGCCGAACAGGCTCGCCGCCAGCCGGGTCAGGCGATCGAAGCGAGGCTCTGGAGGCGTGTCGAGCAGGCGCAGGGCGTGCAGGGCGCCGAGGCGCTGGCGTTCAGCGTCGAGGGGGATTTCGGCGGCGCTCATCCGGCGCCCTCCTTCGCCGGCGCAAAACCCTTGCGGGTCATAGTTCCCCACGACTGGCTGCGGCGCAGGTACTGCCAGACCCCGCGCAGTCGCCAGAGGTTGTTCAGTTGGCGGTAGCCGAAATTCTCGAGCACAGCGACGGCGGTGAGCAGGACCAGATCCCGGGCGCGCGGGAACCGGCGAAGCTCGGACTCCTCCAGCGCCAGGGCGCCGACGGAAATGACGACGCCGAAGGTGAAGCTGACCGCGAGAAAGGCGAGCAGATACCCGGTGGACAGGACGCCGGTGATCCACAGGATCGGGATCAGCAGATAGCCGAGCAATTCCACGATGGGGCCGAGCACGTCGACCAGAAGGATATAGCCGAAGCCCACCACGGCCAGTCGTCCGTAGCGGGGCTTGATCAGGACATCGCTGTGACGCTCGAAGGTCTCCAGCGCGCCGCGATGCCAGCGCGCCCGCTGGCGGCCCAGGACTCGCAAATCCTCGGGCGCTTCGGTCCAGCACACGGGCTCGGGTACGAAGCCGATGCGATACGGCAGGCCCTTGTCCCTCATCAGGCGATGCAGCTTGACGACCAGCTCCATGTCCTCGCCAACGGTGCCGTGAGTGTAGCCGCCGGCCTCGATGACCCGGGCCCGTCGGAACAGGCCAAAGGCTCCTGAGATGATGGTCAGCGCGTTGATCCGGCTCCACGCCAGCCGCGCCATCAGGAAGGCGCGGAGATATTCGACGGTCTGCAGCAGGGCCAGAAGGTTGCGCGGCGGGCGGACCTCGATCACCCGGCCATGGGCGATGGTGCAGCCGTTGGCGATCCGCACCGTGCCGCCGACCGCGACTGTGCGCTCGGGATCCTCCACGAAAGGCCGGACGGCGCGCAGCAGGGCGTCGGGCTCAAGAAGGGAGTCGGCGTCCATGGAGCAGAAGATGGGTGCACGCGAGACGTTGATGCCGGCGTTCAGCGCATCCGCCTTGCCGCCGTTCTCCTTGTCCACGACGATCAGACGCGGCTGGTGCGTGGCGCCGTAAACGCCCCGGATCGGTGCGTGGTTGATGGGCAGGTCGTAGTGACGCTGGATCGGGCGCAGCTCAAAGGTGTCGATGAGGACCTGCAGGGTCTCGTCGCGCGATCCATCATTGACGACGATCACCTCAAAGCTGGGATAGTGCAGCGACAGCAGCGAGCGGACGCTCTCGGCGATGGTCATGGCCTCATTGTAGGCGGGGGCGAGCAGGGCGATGGGCGGGGCGGCGTCGGAGTAGCGTCGCCACAACAGCCCGCCGGAGGCCGCGGGCGGGGTCTCGATCAGGGCCGCGGCGGCAAGGCCGAGCTGGATCAGATAGATGCCGTTCTGCAGGAGGCCGGTGGCGATCACGAACAGGGCGATCAGTTCGGCGGCCAGCGCCAGGATGGGGGAGATTGACTCCATCAGGCGGACGCCATCGCCAGACCCCGCTCCGCCAGGACCATCGAGGCGGCGCGCCGGGACAGATCGTCGCCGGTCGCCGCGACCAGGCGCAACCGCTCCTGTCCGATCTGGCCGAGCTCCGCCAGCGCCTCGCCCGCGCGGAAGCGGACCCACCACACCTCGTCCCGGAGCTCGCGGGCGAGCTGCGGGATGGCCGAGCGCAAGCCGATCCGTCCGGCCGCCTCGCAGGCGGCCGAGCGCACCATCCATACGCGATCGTCGAGGCAGGCCAGAACCGCCTTCTCCGCGCCGGGGTGGCCGAGCATGCCCAGCGCCCGGGTGCAGGCGATGCGCAGTTCGACGTCCGGCGCCCGCGTCGCGATGCAGAGGGGCTCGAGTGCGCGATAGTCGCCGCTGGCCCCTAGGGCCTCGGCGAGAATGACCCGGGGTTCTATGGCCAGGCTGGAGTCGCCGAATGCCCGCAGCGACGTCATCGGATCATCGGCCACCAGCCGGGCGATCAGGGGAAGGTAGAGGAGGGATTCCGAAGCCCTGCGGCCCGCAAGATCGGCGAGAACCTCGGCGAGCGAGGGCGGCGTGCCCAGTTCGATCAGGGACTTCATCACGCCCACGCGAAGTTCCGCCCCTCTCGACGAGGCCAGCGCCCGGCGCAGGGCGGCGGTCGATCCCTCGCCCGGAAAGATCGAGAGGGCTTCGGCTGCGGCGATGCGTCCGGCGAGGGAGCCGCGGAATAGCCGACGGCGGAAGACGTGATCGACCTTGAAGGCGGCCAGCGCCGAGATCAGCCGCTCGCGCTCGCCGCCCCGCACCAGCGACACCACCTCCACCAAGGTCTCGGCCATGAGCCGGGCCCGGCCCTGCACCTCGCGCAGGCGACCGATGGCGTCACCGGAGCCGGCCATGATGTCGAGGAAGGCGTCCTGAATGACCTGCCGGTGCCGGCTTCGCCCTGCTTCGGCGCGTTCCCTGAGCAGGCGGCCGATGATCAGGCCGATCATCCAGACCAGGGCTCCGCCGGCGAGGACGAGAGACGTCGACCAGATCAGCAACAAGGAAGACATTAAAACCGCCAGCCGAGACCAAGCGACAGTTCCTCGCGGTCATAGGCGACGCGGTCCTCCGACAGGTAGCCGACACGGAGAAGAAGGCGGTCCGTGAGACCGATGTCTGTTCCAAGGTTCCAGGACGTCACATCCACGGTCGCTCCGTCGGAGGACTCAGGCGCGTCGGCATAGCCCAGCCGGAAGGCGAGCCGGTCGCTCGCCTGCCAGCGTGCGGTCGCGGCCCAGCCGTTCCGGTCGTCCCCGTTCTCGTCCCGGACGTTGATCCACCGCGCCGCCAGCCGGACGCGGCCGTCCGCCAGATCCGCGGCCAGTCCCGGATGCAGGCCGGTGACCGTGCCGGTCGGATAGCGGGCAATGGAGACGTCGAGCGTCGCGTCCAGCCCGCGCGTGATCCGCATCTGCCCGCCGACCAGCAGGGCGACCTCGGGGCGGTAGTCGGCGTCGAAGGCGCCGCCGACGGCGACATAGGCCGCGCCGCGCCCGACGCTCCGGTCCAGCCTTCCTTCCAGATAGAGGTCGCTGTCGTCGAATCGCTCGGTCGTCTCGGCGGCCAGACCGCCGATCCATCCGCCGCCCAACCGCCGCGAGACGGACAGCCGGGTCTCGGTCCAGTCCGGCAGACCTCCAGACAGGCGGCTGCGCGCGGCGAACAGGTCCACCCGCCACTCCGGCGCCGGACGGAGCGCGGCCTGCAGCGCGGCGATCTCGGCGCTTTCGGGCGCGGCGCGGCGGGCCTGTTCGGCGAAACCCCGGGCCGCCGACAGATCGCCGCGCCGCTGCGCGATCCGGGCCAGACCGGCCCAGGCGTCGGCATAGTTCGGCGTCCGCTCGACGACGCCCCGGAAGGCCGCTTCGGCTGGATCGAGACGATCCAGCGACAAAAGGGCCAGGCCCAGGTTGAGGCGGGCGTCCACATCGTCGGGCCGGGCGGCCAGCACCTGCTCCAGCTTGTTCACGGCCGCTTCGGGCCGTACCGCCAGCCGGTCGGCGACGGCGGACTGGTAAAGGCTCCGGGGGTCGACCTGAACGACCGGGACGGCTTCAGGCGCGACGATCACGTGCGTCTCTCTCGATCGGAGATGATGGCTGGAGCAGGCGACGAATGCGCTGGCCAAGTTCGTCGGGGATGAATGGTTTCACCAGATAGTCGGCGGCGCCCAGTTGCAGCGCTCCGACGATGTCCTGTTCCCGCTTCAGAGCCGTCAACATGATCACCGGGGCGTCGGTCAGACCACCCGACTTTAGCCGACGCAGGACTTCGAAGCCGTCCATGACCGGCATCAGGGCGTCGAGGACGATCAGGTCGGGCTGCTGCTCGCGGATCATCGCCAGCGCCTCGGAGCCGTCTTCCGCGGTCAGGATTTCATGGCCGTCGGTCGATAGCCGATGGACCAGCAGCGCCCGCAGGAGGGGATCGTCGTCGGCGATCAGGATGCGGCTTGCTGACATTGGGCGTCTGACCTCCTTCAGATCGCCCCCCGCGCGCATAATGAGACGTTCAGGCTAAATGAACTCCTACCTTGGCGGAGGTTTCCAGAACGGGGGTCGGCGGCAGGCGGTTCAGGGCGCGCGGTGGTCGCCTGTCGCGGGCTCGAAAAACTTCCGATCTCCCTGTTCCGACCGACAACAGGAATACTCCGCCAGATCCGGTTCGCGCACGGACTGGCCGGCCAACGGCGGCCGAAAGTCTGCTCCGAAAGCGCGGGGACAGCGCGCAGTCCGGGCGCTTGCAGCGCCGGAGGAGATGCCGTCACCAGTCAAGGTGGAGCGAAGCATGAACGTTCCGAAACAGAATCCCGATGCAGGCGCGGCCGGCGGCGAAGGCGGCGACGATTTTGCCGCGCGCTGGGAGCGCATC
>JBGTSL010000013.1:0-12975 GCA_041940325.1 Brevundimonas sp. | reverse complement strand
CCCCCCCCTTTCCCAACCCCCGCTCTCGCCGAAGTCCCCCTCCACCGCTTCGCGGTCCCCCTCCCCCGGCGGGGGAGGAATGCCCAGCACCTTCCGCCGCACCGCCTCGAACGCCGCCTCGTCCGGCTCGCCCGGATCGAACCCGCCGTCGCCGTCCAGCCGCGCCGCCGCCCGCGCCATTACGTCGGCCACCCGCGCCGCCTCGGCCGCCCCGGTCATCTGCCCGGCCCGCATCAGCCGCACCGCCTTGTCCAGCGCCAGTCGCGCCGCCGCCCGGGCATCCTGCTCCGCCCCGTCGGTCACCCCCGCCGCCCCGGCTTCCGCCCCCGCCGCCAGTTCCGCCAGCGCCGCTTCCGGCTCCGGCATCCCCACCGCCTCCGCCTCGGCCAGCGACCGCTTGCTCCAGCCCTCGCGGTGGATGCGCTTGCGGATGGCGTATTCGGTGACGTTGAACACCTCGGCCAGCCGCGGCGCGCTCTCGCCCCTGAGGTACCGCGGCCGTATCAGCGCCCAGACCCGGTCGGCGCGGATGCGATAGGGGTTTCGGCGGCGGGTCGGTTGGGTCTTTTCCATTCCCCCATTATCGGCCCGCCCGCTCATGGGGCGGGTTCAGGACGCTGACGCGGGTGGAAAGGGCAGGGGGGTCAATGGCCTGACCCGAAAAATTGCGATGGATGGAAGCGAAAAGCCAGCATTTGTCTCGCCTGTATCGGGTGTCCCGGATGTCGCCGGCGGCGATGTCCCGGATGTCCCGGGCGAAATGTCGCGGTCGGACGTCCGGTTTTGGCTCGCCTTCCAACATCGGCTTCCGACCCATAGCGGACGTTCACGCGGCGGTGCCGCCGCGCCGCCGGGGAAACCACCACAGAGCCACCACGGCGACCACGGCCAGCAGACCGCCCCACTTCATCGCAGTGTGTTGTTCGCGGTATCCGGCACATTTGAAAACAAGGGAGCGGTGTAGATCACGGAAGAAGAGACTGTCAGTCTTCCTCAAGGCTTCCGCACAGTCATCAACCTGAAACCACGTGACGAGCAAGCCTGCTGCGGTCAGCAGAAGTAGAGTGCCGATCGCTAGGATGGATACGACTCTCCAGGCTCGCATGGACATGGCTCGATGCTAGCTCCGCTCCTGCCAATGGTCACGCATAGATGTCCGCTAACCACCCACGACTGACGTTCGACAGGTCCGCTTCGCCCCTTGACCGCGCCTCGCCGCTCCCCATCTCCAACGCACTGTTTCAACAACGAAAGGAGGTGGTCGAATGTCTCATTGTCTCACGCCGCGCGCGGCCCGTCGGATGAGCCCGGCCTCCCCCCTGGCGGGGGCTGTCGCCTGAAGACGAAGCCGGTCGCCGGCTGACAATGGAAGGGCCGCTCCCACGGGGGCGGCCCTTTTTGCTGCGCCCCGCCCTGCACGGCGCGGGTCCGGCGTGGGCCTCGCGCGCGCAAATCCGCGTCGCATCCGCACAGGGTGCAACCTGTGGGTCTCCCGTCGCCTTTCCATCGGACAGGAACCGGAGGAACGATGTTTGGACTGTCACGATCGGAGGCGCTGGAAAGGCTCGTCTACTGCAGCCGCGCCCGCATCGACACCGCCTCCCTGCAGGCGATTTCCGACCTCCTCGGCGTCTCCCAGCGCAACAACGCCCGCGACGGCCTGACCGGCGCCCTGGCCGTCAATCACGGCTGGTTCCTGCAGGTCATCGAGGGACCGCGGGAGGCGCTCGACCGTCTGCTCCGCCGCCTCGCCGAGGACAGCCGTCACTCCGGGATCGAAATCCTCTCGCGCCGAAGCGTGACCGGCCGTCTCTTCCCCGACTGGTCGATGGTCGCCGCCCGCGTCACCCCCGACGTCGCGCCCCAGCTCCGGCGGCTGATCGACGAATGCCACGTTTCGCCCGAGGCCGCCGTCGACGCCCTGCTACGCATGGTGAACGAGCGGAAGACGGAACTGGAGTCGTAACCATCCGGACTCGCCCCCGCACATTAAAGCGCCGCAAGGGCGTACGGCGTTTCCTTCCCGCGACCCTCCTCGGGCTGGCGTGTCGAAGAGACGGGCCGCGCCAGCTGCCTGGGCGCCAGGCGGCCGGCGCGGCTTCCGCCTTACATCGAGCCCTGTCTCAAGATCATCACCGAGGTGGCGTCGATTTCGCGCGCGTCCCAAAGATCGGCGTCGTCAAGCTGACCGTAGACCGAGACGCGGTCACCCCGCGTCGCCAGCACCGGTCCGCCCAGGTCGGTGACATCCACCTGCATGGTGCGGGCCCCGACATCGACGACCATCTCGTCATTGGTCTGGTCCACCGACATCACCGTGCCGGTCAGACCCAGCCACTCGCCTTCGTCGGGAAGGTCGAGCAGGGCATAGCCGCGATAGTCGCCTTCCTCATCGGCCGGGCTAGCGTGGAAACGTTCCCGCAGTCGGGAGCTGTAGACCGAGGCGGCCTCGATCGAGCGCCGCTCCCACAGCGAATCATCGATGCGCCCGCTGACCGTCACCCAGTCGCCGTTCCGGAGGCTCCGGGCGGACATCGACGGAAAGCCGTCCATCTCGACCGGCAGGGCGCCGGCGTCATGCCGAATCTGAAATCCCTCGGACGTCACATTGCTGACGGGGCCGGTGACCATGATCCATTCGCCATCGGTCTTGTTCATCATCGGAGTCTGCGCGGAGACAGAACCGCCCAGAACGGCCGCCGATACCAGCGCCGCCGCGGAAACTGTGAGTCGTGATACCTTCATGACTTTCTCCAATCGTTGAATGACCAGAGACACGCGAACATTCATTCGCGAGTAGCCCGGTCAAGGTTTGATTTAATCCCCCCGCCCGGATTAAACAGATCAGCGGCGGGAGCGTTCGCGGGTGTTCGGTCACATAATCTTGAGGCGCTGTCAGCGACTGCGTGGTGGCTGGCGCGAATGAAGATCAGGCCAAGTATGCGGCGCCGGACTACGGCGCCGTCGTCGACCGTTCCGGTCCGCCGATGCCCTCTGCACCGCCGCCCAGGCTGCGCGGCTCGCGGGCGGCTCTCCCGCCAGCCAGCGTTCGAGGACGCCCAGCAGCAGGGCCAGGTCGATCAGGTAACCCAGACCCACCCCGGCCGAGGCCACGGCGTATTGGGTGATCGTCGGATCCAGCACTCGTGCGCCCTGCACGAACACCATCAGCGCCATCGCCGCCGTCGCCATCAGGGGCCACCAGCGGTCGAATCTCAGGCACAGCCACGCGAAGATGATCAGCCGGACGGTGTCCATCGCCAGCATCGGCAGATGCAGGCCGGCGATCTGCCAGCGAACGATGACGGCGCCGGCCATGCACGCGATCAGCAGCACGGCCGCGCCCACCCGCTCCGCCCGCCCGCCCAGCAGCCAGGCCAGCACATAGACCGGCAGGCCGAATACGAACCCGGCGATTTGCCAGACCGTCATGCCCTGCGCGCGTCCATCAGCTGAGCGATCCCAGCGCCGCCGCCAGCCGCAGGAACCCCGCCAGATCCACCACCTCGGCCCGGTCGTCCGGGGCGATCCCGGCCGCCTCGCACAGCGCGGCCCCGCCCAGTGTTTTCAGGCTGGATCGCAGCATCTTGCGCCGCTGGCCGAAGGCCGCCGCCGTGACCCGCTCCAGCCGTTTCAGCGTCTCCGGGTCCGGCCGGTCCGCGCGCGGTACCAGATGCACCACGGCGCTGGCCACCTTGGGCGGCGGGGTGAAGGCGGCGGCCGGCAGGTGCATGACCAGCCGCGCCTCGCACACCGCCTGGGCGATCACCGCCAGCCGGCCGTAGGCCTCATGCCCCGGGGCGGCGACGATGCGCTCGGCCACCTCCTTCTGGAACATCAGGGTCAGGGCGTGCGGCGTCCACGGGCCGGTCAGCCATTTGATCAGAAGGGCCGTGCCGACGTTGTAGGGCAGGTTGGACACCACATGGGCGGGGCCCTCGACCAGGTCCGCCTCGCGCACTTTCAGCGCGTCGCCCTCGACGATCTCCAGCCGCCCCGATCCGTCGTCCAGCTCCGCCAGCAGCGGGATGAACCGCGCATCCTTCTCGACCAGCACCACCTTGCCGGCGTCGCTCTCCAGCAGGGCCCGCGTCAGCCCCCCCGGCCCGGGCCCTACCTCGATGACGCTGCGTCCCTCGAACGGCCCGGCCAGCCGCACGATCTTCCGCGTCACGTTCAGGTCGAGCAGGAAATGCTGCCCGAAGCTCTTCTTCGCCAGCAGCCCGTGGGCGTCGAGGGATTCGCGGAGGGAGGGGAGGTCGGGCAAGGGATCATCCACACAACGATCCTTCTCCCCTTGGGGGAGAAGGTGGCCCGGAGGGCCGGATGAGGGGTAGGCCAGCCGCCGCCCCGGCGCCAACCGTTTTCCCAACCGGGCCCGCGGTCAGCGTCCCCGCACCGCCTCAGCATGCCGCCGGATGGCGGCCAGCACCATGGCCGGATTGTTCAGGAACGCCGCGTTCCCGAACCGCAGCACCGTGAACCCTGCCGCTTCGAGCCGGGTATCCCGCTCTGAGTCGCGATGCTCGCGCAACCAATGCACGCCGCCGTCCAGCTCGATCACGAGTCTGATCTCTGGACAGAAGAAATCCGGGATCGCTCCCGCCGCAGGCGCGTGGCGCCGGAACTTCAGCCCGTCGCACCGTCGACCCCGAAGCATGGCCCAGAGCCTTGCCTCGGCGCCGGTCATCTCCGCGCGCAACCGCCGGGCCTGTCGGGTTCTCGGCGGTGTCTGGAACATCAAGGGCCTCCAGCGGCTGATCTTCAGGGATCAACCAGGAGATGGCCAGAACTTACATCCGGAAGCAGCGAACCGAGTCCTTCTCCCCTTGGGGGAGAAGGGTCACTCACCCGCCCGCATCCTGGCCATCTCCCCCGCCAGCTTCACCGCCGCGATCAGGCTGTCGGCCCGCGCCACGCCTCGGCCGGCGATGTCGAACCCGGTGCCGTGGTCGGGCGAGGTGCGCACCACCGGCAGGCCGAGGGTGGCGTTGACCCCGCCCCAGAAGTCCAGCGTCTTGACCGGGATCAGGGCCTGGTCGTGGTACAGGCACAGCACGGCGTCGTAGCCGGCGCGGGCCTCGTCGTGGAACAGGGTGTCGGCGGGTTGGGGGTCGGTGACCGTGATCCCCTCCTGGCGCAGCGCCGCCGCGGCCGGGGCCAGCACCTCGATCTCCTCCAGCCCCAGGGCCCCGCCCTCGCCGGCGTGCGGGTTCAGGGCGGCCAGCGCCAGCCGCGGCCGGGCGATGCCGAAATCGCGCTTCATCGCCTCGTGGACGACGCGGGCGGTGCGGCGGACGCGCTCGGCGGTGACCAGTTCCGGAACCTCGGCCAGCGGCGCGTGGATGGTCACCAGACAGGCGCGCAGGTCCCTGGCCGTCAGCATCATCACCGGCCCGCGCACGCCGGCGAACGGCGCCTCGGCGGTCAGCTCGGCGATGAACTCCGTATGGCCGGGGAAACGGAAGCCGGCGGCGTAGAGCGGGGCCTTGGCGATCGGGGCGGTGACGAGGCCGGCGACCTCGCCGGCGAGGGCGAGATTGACCGCCTGCTCGATCCAGTCGGCCACGGCCCCGGCGTTGGCCGCCGCCGGCCGGCCGGGGGTCACCGGGGCGGGCAGGGGCGAATCGAGCACCGGCACGGCGCGGGCGAAGGCGCCGGCGGCTTCGGAGGGGGCCGGGATCGCCTGCACCGGGACGTCCTGCGCGCGCATCAGGGCGGCGTCGCCGATGACCGCGAAGGGCTGCAGCCCGTCCTTCAGGGCCCGCCAGGCGGCGGCGATGATCTCGGGTCCCACGCCCGCCGGCTCGCCCATGGTCAGGGCCAGCGGCGGGGCCGGGGTCACTGCTTGAACTCGATCAGGGCGTCCTCGCGCAGGTCGCGCATGTAGCGGCGGCCCAGGTTGGCGAGGTTCTGGCGGAACAGCTGGTTCTCGACCGCGCGCTGGTCGGGCGCCTCGGCGCCGCCCACGCGACGGCCGCAGACGCCGACGAGGTGCAGGCCCAGCGGGGTGCGGATCGGCGAGCTGACCGAACCGACGGCGGCCGAGCGGGCCACCTGCTGGAACTGGGGCGCCAGATTCTGCACATCGGCCTCGCCGAGGTCGGCGCCGAGCAGGCCCTGCTCGGACGTGGCGCGCTGCAGCATGTTATCGCAGGTCAGCTGCGGCTGCAGCGCCGTCAGCCTCTGGCTGGCCGCGGCCACCTCCGCCTCGCTCGCCGTCTCCGGCAGCTCGACCATCACCTGCTTCAGCTGCACCAGGCTCGCCGCCGCCCCCTCCCGCTTGTCGCGCATGTAGATGATGTACACCCCGCCCTCGACCGGAATCGGCCGCGATAGCTGACCGACTTCAAGCTGGTCCATGGCCGCCTGGAGGGTCGGATTGACGGTGCCGGCGACGATCCAACCGGCGTCGCCGCCGCGGGCGGCCGAGGGCGCGGCCGAGAATTGCTGCGCCACGTTCTGGAACGGCGCGCCCTGGACCATCTGCTGAACCAGCTGGGCCGCGCCATTCATGGCCGCCTGCTGGCCGCCGACGCGTGCGGCCTCGATGTAGATTTCGCCGATCAGGTACTGCCTCTTGGACGCGGCCTCCGACAGCTGGCGCATGGCGGCGTCGACGGCGCTCTTGCTGACCCGGGCCCGGCTCTGGAACCGGCCGCCGACCAGCTGCTGCCAGCCGATCTGGGTGCGCAGCTGCTCACGCAGGGTTTCCGCGCGGATGCCGCCGGCCTCGAGGAAGGACAGGTAGGCCTCCGGCGTGACGCCAACCTCCTGGGCCATGGAGGCGACTTCCTGATTCACCTCCTCGTCGCTGACGACGAGCGTCTCGTAGTTCGCCAGTTCCTGGATCTGCAGGCGTTCGTCGATCAGGGCGTTGAGGGCTTCCTGCTGGATGGCGGGAATATTCTCGGGCGTCGGCTGGACCTGGGTCATGGCGATCAGCAGCAGCATGCGCTGGCGCAGGTCGAAACCGGTGATGACGCTGTCGTTGACGGTCGCCAGGATGCCGTCGGCCATCTGGAATTCCGGCGCCGCGGGCGGAGCGGCGGGCGGCGTCTGGCCGGCCGCCGGATTCAGCGTGCCCGCCGCCGCCGGCTCCTGGGGAGCGGTCTGGGCCATGGCCGTTCCGGCCAGGAGGGCGGCGATCGCCACGCCCGTCAAATAACGCTGAAAACGCATGTCAGTCCTGGTTCCTCAAGCGGCGCCGCGGGTTCGAGCCCCGTTCCGGCAGCCCGCGCGCGACCGAAGTCGCACGCCGGCCGGCGCCTTTCGCCCCGTCAATATCCTGTACCGCCGAAAGTGGCGAGGGTTAGGCGCACATAAGGGCCCTCGGAGGGGCCGGAAGGCCTCACGCTGGTGTTGTCCCGGCGCCAGCCGAGTTCGAACCGGAAGCAGTCGTCATCGAACAGCAGTCCGATCTCGGACTGCACCAGATAGCCCGGATCGGGTTGCCCAGGGCGCGGGGTCCGTTCGAGATCGGCGATGCCGGCGAAGGCCACGCCCCAGTTTCCGTACAGGAACTGCTGACCGGCCAGCTGGACGAATTCGTAGTTGCGGTTGTTCGGTCCGGCCAGCGGATTGGAGCGGTCGAGGATGTAGCTGACGGTCGCGAGGTTCCGTCGCCCCCAGCGACCGTCGACGGCGATCTCCGCCCGACGCACATCGCCGCCGGAATCTATCGTGGCGTGGCCCCAGCCGCGGATTCGGTCCGACGGCGAGAAATCCCCCTGCACGACCCAGTCGGAGGTGTCGGACGCCAGACCGGTCGGGTCGTAGAGTCCGGTCGGGGAGTCCGGCGGCGGTACGAGGAAGCCGGGCTCCTCATCCGAGCGGAAGCTGCGGCCAATGAACAGGCTGGCCTGCCGTCCACCGTCCCAGCGCAGCGTGGTCCGCGCGCCCGTGGTGAAGCGCAGCCCCCCTTCATAGAGGTCGTGACCGGGAAACCGGTCGACCCGGAACAGCGAACTCTCGTCGAGCTCGATGGTCTCGCTGTCCTCATTGGGAATGCGCGGGTCGAGATCGGGATCGGTCGAGAGCGACAGCTGCGCCATGGGCTCGAGGATGACGTCCGTCGTCCCGAACCGGCGGATCAGCGGATAGCTGACGTTGACGCCGGCGGTGGCGCGGCCCCGCCCGATCGAGTCCTCGTCCAGGCCGAGCGCCGGGGGCAGGTCGGCGACGGAGTAATAATCCGCCCGCAGATCGATGAACGGCTCCCAGCGCACCCCGGCGGCCGAGATCATCGTCCTTCGCCAGTCGGTCTGGACCGAGGCGCGGCGGCTGTCGACGCCCGGCAGGCCGACGGTCGAGCCGGTCGGGAGGATTTCGGGCCTGAGCACCGGACTGCCCACGTAGTCGTCGCGATAGAGCGCCACCAGCGAGCTGCGAAGGCGCAGCCGTCCGCCCAGCACGGGTCCGTCCGGCTCCCATCGCGCCTCGACCAGGGGGGCGACGACCGGCAGGGCGCCGTCGCGTTCGAATTCGTTCAGGGCCGGCGTCACCGGATCGAACCGGGCCACGCGAAGGCTTTGCAGGGTGAAGGCGGCGACGGACACATAGGAGCGGTCGGTCTGATGCTCGGCGTAGATCTGGCTGATCAGCCGGCGCTGGTCGCCGTAGTAAAGGCCGTTATCCTGATAGGGATCGCGAACGTCGTAGCGGTCGAACAGGGTCTTGTCGGAGGTGCGTTCCGCCGTGAAGCCCCAGCGCCACGGACCGGCGGGATCGAACCGGCCATGGCCGAGGAAATAGCTGCGACTGGTGCGGTCGCCGAACTTGACGTTGCTTTCGGCGTCCCCGTCGCTGTCGAGATCGAAATCCCCGAAACTGCGCTCGTAGGTGTAGCCGCCGCGTAGCACGACCGTGCCGTCCGCGAACCGGCGTCGCCATTGCAGGTTCAGCAATGGCGCGACCCGGCTGTTGAACTGCGGACTGATCAGCCAGTCCTCGGACGGCGACACCACCTGCAGATACGGAACCTCGAGGCTGAAGCCCCGTCCTTCGTCATAGCTGGGGTTCGGTACGAGGAAGCCCGAAGCGCGTTCGACCGTCGGATCCGGGTGGGCGAAGTATGGCAGGTAGAAGACCGGCACGCCGCCGACCCTGAACACCGCGTTGCGATATAGGACCGCACGCAGGCTCTCGTCCTGCACCACCTTCTCCGCCTGGATGGCGATGCTCGGTTCCTTCGGATTGCCCTCCGCATCGCAGATGGGGCAGGGCGTGAACAGGGCGTAGTTCAGTTCGTTGACGTTCTCGCTGCGGCGCACGGCCGTGGCCGCCATCAGGCTGGCCCCGTTGCGGAAACGGGTAGCGAAATCGACAGCCACGCCGGCCTTCAGGTCGGAATCGAGCTCCAGGCGGCTGGCGAAAACGATGTTGCCCTCGGGATCGACGAATTCGACCCGGTCGTCGGCGGTCGCCACGCCCAGATTGAGATCGTAGGTCAGCCGCCCGGCCCGCAGCGTGGTGTTGCGGAAGCGGGCCAGGACGCGCTCGCGTTCACCCGCGGCGGAGATCAGGTCGCCGTCGCGCGTGGCCGTGTCCGCTTCAAGATAGATGGCGTCCGGCGTCAGTCCGTCCGCGCCGGGCCGGGTCTCGGGAGGCGCGGCCGCAGACGTCTGTTGGGCCTGGGCGGCGCTGCTCCAGGACGCCACGGCCACGACCGCGGCTCCGGCCAGAAGCCGGAGGCGCAGGGCTCCTGTTTCGGCGCGGCGGTCACGCGGCATTCAGGCTCACTCGATGGGCGGCGAAAGGAGGACAGGCGAGGCTCCGCTTAGCCGTCTTCGGTATAGAACAGCAAGGTGAAGGCGGCGAGCGCCGTGAGCAATGGCGGCAGCCAGGCCGCCAGCCACGGCGGGATCACCTCGGCCGAGCCGAACGCGGAAGCCGCCTGGTTGATGAAGAAGAAGCCGAAACCCAGCACCACGGCCGCCAGACTCATCCGCGCCAGATCGCCCAGCCGCATCAGGCGCAGCGAGAAGGCCGCCGCCAGGATCGACATGGCCGCGAACATCAGCGGCGTGGCGAGGAGCTGCTGCAGCCGGAGCCGGTAGGCGGTGCTGGAAAAGCCCGCCGCCTCGACCCGGGCGATCTGGCCGGGCAAGGACCAGAAGGGCGTCGATTGCGGCCGTGCGAATCGCTCGAACGCCTCGTCGTCGGCGAGGCTGGAGAGCAGGTCCAGCGTCTCGTAGCGCACCGCCCGCTGCCCGATCTGCGCGCCCACGGCGTCGACCAGCCGCCAGCGTCCGGCGCTCAGCGAAGCCGACGCCGCGTCGATGCGCTCACGGAAGGTGCGGTGCCCCTCCCCGTCGTTGGCGTAGATGAAGAAGGTCACGCCCAGCAGGCGCGCGTTGGCGCGGTCCTGCTGCTCGGCGCGGATGACCATTTGCCGGGTGTCGTCGCCCTCCCGGATCCACACGGCCTGGGCGGTCTCGGTGCTGCCGGAAAGACGGGTCCGCTCGCGCTGGAACAAGCCGTCCGCCGACGCGGCGAGGGGGCCCAGCGCCGTCACCGTCAGCACGCCGAACAGGAAGGCCGCACCCGCGGCCGGCAATACGAAGCGCCAGGCCGACAGGCCCGCCGCCCGCATGGCGATCAGTTCGCTTCGCCGGTTGAGCCCCACGAAGGCGGCGAGGGTGCCGAACAGGAACACGAACGGCAGCAGCTGGATGATCACCTGCGGCGATTTCAGCAGCATCAGGCCGAGTATTCGCATCCCTGACAGATCGACGTCCGAGCCGACGCCGCGAGAGATCTCGACGAAGTCGATCAGCATGATCAGGGCGGCGATGACGCCGAGGGCGATGGCCAGGGCGCGCGCCTGCTGGACCAGCACATAGCGTTCGATCCGTCCCAGACGGAGCCAGGCGGCGCTCATGCGAACCTCGCCTTCAGCCGCTCGAAGGCGGGCCAGACCCGCTTGCGCCGGGGTTTCAGGGCTCGGAACAGCAGGCGCAGGGCCACGGCCGTGCCGACGATGGGAAGCAGATACTGGAACACATTGAGCCAGCCGTTCCAGGCGCTGGCGGCCACCACGCCGTAGCCGACGATGCGGATGATCAGGAAGGCCGCCGCCACCCGCGCGATCCGCAGGCTGTATCCGGTGCGGCTGAACTGGCCGCCGAGAATGGCGGACAGCGCCATGGCCATGGCCAGCAAGGCGTAGAGCGGCGCCGACAACCGGGAGTGGGCCTCGGCCCTCAGTTCGCCGGCGGAACCGACGCGTTGCAGATCCCGGGGCGAGGGATTGAGAAGCTGGGTCACGTAAAGATCGGACGGCTTGTAGCGAACCGTGTCGGTGATTTCCGAATACTGGCCCAGCGGCACGTCCTGCCGGCCGAACGACAGGTGTTCCAGCACGCCCCGGCTGGAGTATCGCTGCCACGAGCCGTCGATAAGCGTCAGGATCGGCTCGCCGTCGATACGCGAGAAGCGGGCCTCGGCGGCGTCCCAGGTGGTCACCCGCTCGTCCTCGGCCTGGTAGATGAAGATGTTCTTCAGCAGCCCGTTCTGCTCGATCTGCTGGACATAGACCGTCAACCCCTCGGGGCCCTGGACGAAGCGGCCTTCCTCGACGAGCAGCGCCGCCAGGTCGGTCCGCACGGCGAAGGCTTCCGCCCGCGCCTGACGCTGGGCCCAGGGCTGCACGGCGGTGGTGATCACGAGGGTCAGGACCGCGGCGACGGCGGCGATGCGCACGGCCGGCCGAATCGCCGACCAGCGGGTGACGCCCGACGCGAAGACGGCGGTCAGCTCCTGTTCCCGCTGCAGGCGGGTCAGGGCGACCAGGGCGCCGACGAACAGACCGATCGGAATGATCACCGCAAGCAGCTGGGGCACGGCGAGCAGGGTCAGCTTGACCATGACCCAGACGCTCTGGCCCCGCTCCACAATGATCTCGAGTTGGTCGAGGCTCTGGCTCAGGATGCCGATTCCGGCCAGCGCGGCGCACGCTCCGATGACCGGGCGGGCGATCTGGCGAAAAAGATAGCCTTGAATCAGCGTCATAAGCGAAGGAAATCGCCCGTTGCAGGCGGCGGCGGGAACGCCTCTAATACACATCCCCGCGCACCGGCGACAGTCGCCCGCGCGCGTCACTGAAAGTACGACCGGGACGTTCCATCCCGGCAGGAGTAGCCCATGAAGATCGAGTTCGTCGCGTCCGCCAGCGGAGCCGAAGTCCTGGCCGTCTTGGTCCATGAGGGACGGGCCCTGCACGGGACCGGAGGAAACCTCGACGCGGCGGCTTCCGGCGCCCTGACCCGGGCCATGAAGGCCAGCCGGTTCACCGGTGCGTCGAACAGCACCCTGATCGTCGCGGCTCCGACCGGCGTCGATGCGGCCACGATCGTGCTGACCGGCGCCGGCGAGGCCGCCAGGTTCGACGATCTGGCGGTCGAGACGGCCGCAGGCGCCGCCTATCACGCGGTGAAGCTGTCAGGTGCGACCTCGCTGACCATCGACGGCGCCCACCTGTCCGCGGAGCAGGCCGCCCGCGCCGCCTTCGGCGCCCGCCTGGCGGCCTACCGGTTCCTGAAGTACCGCACCACGCTGAAGCCCGAGAAGACGCCGTCAGTGGAGACGATCAAGGTCGTCGCCGCCGATGTGAAGGCCGCTGAAACCGCCTGGAACAGGCTGTCGCCGGTGGCGGACGCCGTCGAATTCTCGCGCGACCTCGTCAGCGAGCCGGCCAATATTCTGTACCCGGAAGAGTTCGCCAATCGCGTCAAGGCGCTGGAGAAGCTGGGCCTCGAGGTCGAGATTCTCGGCGAGAAGGAGTTGGAGAAGCTCGGCTTCCGCACCCTGCTGACCGTCGGCCAGGGCAGCGTCCGCGAGAGCAAGGTCGCGATCATGAAGTGGAACGGCGGCAAGAAGGGCGACCAGCCCATCGCCTCCGTTGGCAAGGGCGTCTGCTTCGATACCGGCGGCATCTCCATCAAGCCCTCGGACGGCATGGAGGAGATGAAGTGG
>JBGTSL010000012.1:0-13163 GCA_041940325.1 Brevundimonas sp. | reverse complement strand
CTCCCCATGAACAATCGACCGTATCGCGCCGAAATCCAGAAGCTCCAGCGCCGGGGCGCGGAGGCGCGGAAAGCCGGTCGCCCGCTCCGGCACGCCCGCCGACCGGCAGACCGCCGCGAAGGCGTCGGCGTCGTCCAGCCGCAGGCAGCAGCTGAACGAACTCGTCGCCGGGTCGAGGTCCGGATACGGAAAGAACTCCAGCGCCAGCCCGCCGTGCTTCAGGATCATCCACCCGTTGTCCTTCCACGTCGGCTCGAAGCCGAGGCCGGCGTAGAAGCGGGCGGTCGCGTCGAAATCCCGCGAGGGCAGGTTGGGCGTCGCGTGGTCGGCCATGATCGCTCTCCCACGGCATCCTGCCACGCCGGGGGGCGGCCCGGCCAGCGGATGTCGCGGGTGTCCCGGTTGTCGCCCCTGTCGCGGGCGGCGATGTCGCGCATGTCTCGCCCGAATTGTCCCGGGTGATTGTCGCCTATGTCTCGCCGCCGGCGAGCATCGCTTCCAGCCCGTCGCGCCAGGTCGGATAGCGCGGCCGCCAGCCGAGTTCCGCCTTGGCGCGGGCGTTCGAGAGGCGTTTGGAATCCCGGTAGAAGCGGCGCATGGCCTCGGACACCGACGGGTCGTCCAGATCGACCTCGGGCGGGCGCGGCAGGCCCAGCCGCCGCGCCGCGCCTTCCATGACCATGTCGGCGGGGGCGGGCTCGTCGTCGCACAGGGTGTAGGCCGCGCCGGGGCGGGGCCGGGCCATGGAGGCGAACAGGCCGGAGACGGCGTCATCGACATGGATGCGGTTGAACACCTGTCCGGGCTTGCGGACGATCCGCGCCGTGCCGTCGCGCAGCCGGTCCAGCGGCGAGCGGCCGGGACCGTAAAGGGCCGGCAGGCGAAAGATCTGCACGGTCAGCCCCATGCCCTGGCCGGCGTCCAGCCAGTCGCGCTCGGCCCGCACCCGGCGCGCGCCCTCCAGCGAGGCGGCGTTCAGCGGGTCGTCCTCGAAGGCCCAGCCCCCGGCGCGGTCGCCGTAGACGGCGGTCGAGGAGACATAGCCGATCCAGTCGGGGAAGGCGCCGGTGCGGGTCAGGGCCGGGACCAGCCGCTTCAGCCCGGGGCAGCCGTCGCTCTCCGGCGGGGCGGTGACGAGAATCCCCGTGGCCTCGCCGACCGCCGCGTCCAGCGCCGCGTCGTCGGCCGGGTCGAGGGCGGAGAGGCCCCCGGCCGCGAGCGCGCCGCGGGTGTCAGGATCGCGGCTGGTCAGGACGGCGCGGCCGCCCCGAAGCACCGCCTCGCGCGCCGCCGCCCGGCCCAGCCAGCCGCCGCCGAAGACCAGCAACCTCGGGGACGGGGCGTCTGCGGGCATCAATCGTCGATCAGGCGGAGCGGGCCTGGACGGGCGTCGGCGACGCCACCACGACCGGCTCCGCCCGCAGGGCCTCGGCCCGCTTGCCGTTCCAGCTGGACACGCAGGGCACCTTGCCCAGGTCGGCGCGGTGGGCGTAGCGCCGGGCGATCTCGGCGACGTCCTGCATCAGCCCCTCGGCCAGGGTGATCGGCTTCAGGCCCAGTTCGCGGAACTGGTCGTTGGCCACGACCAGTTCGTTCTCGTCGGCTTCCTGACGCGGGTTGGGGACGTTGTGGATTTCGGCCCCGGTCATGGCGGCGATCATGGCGGCGAGGTCCCGGACCCGGCGGCTCTCGGTCATCTGGTTGAGGATCTTGACCCGCTCGCCCGACTTCGGCGGGTTCTTCAGCGCCAGCTCGACGCAGCGCACCGTGTCCTGGATGTGGATGAAGGCCCGCGTCTGCCCGCCCGTCCCGTGCACCGTCAGCGGATAGCCGACCGCCGCCTGCATCAGGAACCGGTTCAGCACCGTGCCGTAGTCTCCGTCGTAGTCGAAGCGGTTGATCAACCGCTCGTCCTGGCGCGTCTCCTCGGTCTGGGCGCCCCAGACGATGCCCTGGTGCAGGTCGGTGATCCGCACCCCGTCGTTCTTGGCGTAGAACTGGAACAGCAGGGCGTCTTGGGTCTTGGTCATGTGGTAGATCGAGCCCGGGTTCGGCGGGAACAGGATCTCCTGCTCGGCCGGGCCGAAATCGGTGTCGATGGTGACCTTCAGATACCCTTCCGGGATGCGCAGGCCCGCCGTGGTGTAGCCGTACACGCCCATCGTTCCCAGATGCGCCAGATGCACATCCAGCCCGCTCTCCACGATCGCCGCGAGCAGGTGGTTCGTGGCATTCAAGTTGTTGTCTACAGTATATAATTTATGCCGCGCCGACTTCATCGAATAGGGCGCGGCGCGCTGTTCGGCGAAATGGACGACGCTGTCCGGCTTCCACTCGCGGATCAGGGCGACGAGCCGGTCGAACTCCTTGCCGACCGTCATGTTGACGAAGTCGATGCTCCGGCCCGAGACCTCCTTCCACGCCGCGATACGCTCGCCCATGGTGCGGATGGGCGTCAGCGACTGCACCTCCAGCTCGTTGTCGATGTTGCGCCGGCTCAGATTGTCGACGACCAGCACGTCCCAGCCTCTCGCCGACAGGTGCAGCGCCGTCGGCCAGCCGCAGAATCCGTCGCCGCCCAGAACCAGTACGCGCATCCGCTCACCCTTTGTCATGACTGCATCCTGCCTAGCCGATGGCGGCGGCCGGTCAAAGCTTGAGCTTTCAACGCGCGAAAGTCGCCCTCGGGCTCAGGTCCGCGGACGGGCGCGCCACTGGTCACGCGTCTGGCCCCAACGGTCGACCCGAACGGCGTCGAACGGCGGCGGCAGCTGTGTCGGGCCGAGGTTGCGAGACCCGAGCCGCTCGGCGAGGCGCTGCGACGGCGTGTTGTCGGGGTCGATGCAGTGGATGACCTCGGTCCAGCCCAGCGTGTCGAAGGCGTAGTCGATGGCCGCCGTCGCCGCCTCGACGCCGTAGCCCTTGCCCTGGGCGTCCGGATGGAGGCCCCAGCCGACCTCCGTGCCCGGCCAGCCCAGCGGCGTCCACGGACCGATCCGGCCCAGCCACCGGCCGGTCTCGCGCTCGATCAGCGAGAACATGGCCACGCCGGTCAGGCTCCAGGCTCCGGCCATGGTCATGAAGCCGCGCCAGGCGGCCTCGGCCGGTTGCGGTCCGCCGATGAATCTGGCGGCCTCCGGATCGGCCATCATCTCGGCCCAGCGGGGGAAGTCTTCCATCGCCGGCGGGCGCAGGGTCAGGCGAGCGGTCTCGATCAAAGCCAGTACTCCTGCTCCAGCTGGTAGTGGCTGCCGTCGTGGGTCAGGACGCTGGACCACAGACCGAAGCGGTCGGCCCGGATCGGCGGCGACTTCAGCAGGTTGTGTCCGGCGATCCAGGCCCCGATCCGGTCCGGATTGGTCTGGGGTTTCAGATAGGCCAGCGTCACATGCGGACGGTAGTCGCGGCGCTCCATCGCCACGCCGGCCCGCTCGCCGGCGGCGCGGCATCGGCCCGCCAGCACCGACAGCCGCTCATTGGGTTCGACCCCGGCCCAGAGGGTGTGGCTGCGGTGGGCGTCGCCGAAGGCGCCCACGCCCTGCAGTGTGAACTCGAATGGCCCGCCCGCGGCGGCGCGGCTGAGTTCGGCGACCAGGTCGTCGGCGCGGCGCTCTTCCATCTCCCCGTAGAAGGCCAGGGTCAGGTGCAGCTGATCCCGCGCGCGCCACTTCGCGCCGGGCAGGCCAGACTGTCGCCGCTCGAGCGTGTCGGCGATGTCTTCGGGGATCGACAGGGCGGTGAACAGCCGGATCATGCGACCGTTCGTAGCGGCTGAAACCCCGCCGCCCAAGCCGGTTTTCCTTGCGTCCGGGGATGCCCGCCCCGATATTTGACCGGACAGCCGGGATCATCCCGGCGCACAAGGAGATCGAAATCGCGATGAGCGACTTCAACAACGGCTACGCCCGGCCGCTGCCGCAAACTGGCGACATGTCGGTCGACGCGGGTCTGCGCAGCTTCATGCTGGGCGTCTACAACAAGCTGGCCATCGGCCTCGTCGTGGCGGGCGGCCTGGCCCTGGTGACCGGCAATGTCCCGGCCGTGACCGAGCTGCTGTGGGTGCAGACCCCCAACGGCTACGGCATCACCATGCTGGGCATGATCGTCCAGTTCCTGCCGCTGGTGCTGCTGTTCGGCTCGATGTTCTTCATGAAGAACCCGACCGCCGGCGGCGTGAACCTGCTGTACTGGGCGGTGGTGGCGTCGATCGGGGCGTCGCTGGGCTTCGTGTTCCTGCGCTACACGGGCTCAAGCGTGGCCTCCACCTTCTTCGTCACGGCGGCCGCCTTCGGCGCTCTCAGCCTGATCGGCTACACGACCAAAAAGAACCTGACCGGCATGGGCAGCTTCCTGATCATGGGCGTGATCGGCCTGGTCATCGCCATGGTCGTCAATATGTTCCTGCAGTCGACGATGATGCACCTGATCATCAGCGGTCTCGGCGTGCTGATCTTCTCGGGCCTGATCGCCTACGACACCCAGCGCCTGAAGATGACCTACTACGCGCTCGGCGGCGACAGGGCCGCCATGGGCGTGGCGACGGGCTTCGGCGCCCTGAGCCTGTTCATCAACTTTATCAACCTGTTCCAGTTCCTGCTGGCCTTCATGGGCGGCAGCCGGGAATAGGCTGACGCCGGCGTCGAACGGAAAAGGCCCGGAGCGATCCGGGCCTTTTTCTATTCGACGACGCTGAAGCGGCGGCTGTCGAAGACGCGCAGCACCTGGGGCAGTTCGCGGCCGCGGCGCAGCACCACGCCGCCCTCGCCGATGACGGCCCACTGACCCTGTCTGAGGCGCAGCGCCGGCCGTTTCTCGATGCGGTAGGCGGGGGCGTCGCCCGAACGGCGGAAGACGGCGAATTCCGCCACGTCGCGGTGCCCGGCCATGGCGTAGTCGCGCCATTCGCCCGCCGCCACCATTCGCCCGTAGACCCTCAGGATCAGGTCCAGTTCGCGCCGGTCGAAGAAGACCGGGCCCGGCGCGGACTGCAAATCGGCGGCGTCGCTCATGGGCCGAAGGTAAGCGCCCCGTCCGGAAACGCCAGAGTTTATCAGGGGCGGGGCGGGCGACCCGCGTGTCGCGAACGCCACTCGTCGAAGAAATCGCCCGGAACACGAAATCGCCGCTGTTCCGCCCATCGTCCGCCCCCTTGGGGGGCGACACCAGACCCATCGGCTCGTCGGAGTCCGGAGCGATCCCGGATCCTGAACAGCCCCCCCAGCCCCCCTGGATCACTCCATCAAAGGGCTCCGGCGGGTCGATGCTTCCTCCAAGCGAGACGCCCGCTCCGCCACCCTCCCCCCTCCGGCAGAGCGGGCGTTTTGCCGTCCGGCGCGGGGTTGGGATCAGGGCAGGACGATCTCGACCGGCTCGCCGCCCCGCATGACCGACAGGATGCGCTGGCCGCCGCCGTCCAGGGCGCGCGCGAGGGAGTCCAGATCCGCCACAGGCGTGTCGTCCACCAGCCGGATCAGGTCGCCCGCCTGCAGGCCGGCGCCGGCGGCGACGGAGCCGCCCTCGACAGCGAAGACCTGGATGCCGCCATCCGCGCCGGCGCGGGCGCTCAGGCCGCGAGCGACCACGACGCCGGACCCGATCACCACGGAACGGTCGCCCGGCGTCTCGACGGTCAGGGTGGCGCGGCCCTCGCGGCCGTCGCGCAGATAGACGACCTGGACCTGGGTTCCGGGCTGGGCGATGCCGATCGTCGCCGCCACCGTGCCCGCGTTCGAGACCGGGCGATTCTGGATGCGGGTGACGACGTCGCCGCGGCGCAGGCCGGCCGCCTCGGCGGAGGATCCGGGGGCCACGCTCTCGACCACCGCGCCGCGCACGATGCCGAGGCCGAAGTCGCGCGAGCGTTCGGCGTTGAGCGAGCCGAGGATGGCGCCGGTCGAGCCGCGCCGGACCTCGCCGACGGTGCGCAGCTGATCGACCACATACATCAGGATGCGGCTGGGCACGGCGAAGGCGATGCCGTCGTTGCCGCCGCCGCCGCCCGACAGGATCGAGGTGTTGATGCCGATCAGCCGGCCCCGGCTGTCCAGCAGCGGCCCGCCGGAATTGCCCGAGTTCACCGCCGCGTCGGTCTGGATATAGTCCTCGATCCGGTCGCCCATGCCCGACCGGCCGAGGCCGGAGATCACCCCCATGGTCAGCGTCTGGTCGAGACCGAGCGGATAGCCGACCGCGAACGCCAGGTCGCCGGTGCGCAGCTGGTCAGAGTCGACGACCTCGATCTGGGACAGGCTGCTGGCGTCGAATTTGAGCACGGCCAGGTCGGTGGCCTTGTCGGCGCCGACGAGGACGGCGTCGAATATGCGGCCGTCGGTCAGGTCGACGGTGAATTTGCGTCCGCCCTCGACCACATGATTGTTGGTGACGACGATGCCCTGGGCGGCGTCGATGATGGCGCCCGAGCCGCTGGAGATCGGCCGGGGCTCGTTCTCGCCCGAACTGGGGCCTTCGGACTGTCCGAGCGTGGTGACCTGCACCACGGCCGGCAGGGCCTGTTCGAGGCCCTCGGCGAAGCTGAACACCCCGCGCCGGGCGTCGTACGGGATGGGCCCCTGCGCCGGTGCGGATTGGGCCATGGCTGCGGTCGCCCCCAGCAGGGGAACCGCCATGGCCAGGGCCAGGATCGACAGGCCGTTGGCCCGATAGGTGGAACGCCGCATCGCCAGTCCCCTGTGGTTGCGAGGAACCTAGCGCGAGAAATGCGCCGTGACGACTGCCCCCGGCCCGGCGTCATCAACCGTCATGGTCGCGCCGTGTCGTTTCAGTATCGCCCGCACGAAGGCCAGGCCCATGCCGTGGCTCTCGCGCGCCTCGCCGCCGTCCGGTTCGGAGCGCTGGCCGGGCGCGAAGCCCGGGCCCTGGTCGGCGACGGACAGCCGCGCAGAGCCGTCGCGCAAGACGACGGTCAGGGTCACCACCCCGCCTTCGGGCGAGTATTTGACCGCGTTGTCGACGAGATTGGTCACCGCCCGCTGCAGCAGGGATCGCACGCCGAGCACGGCGACCGGTTCGCTCCCCACCCGGATGGCCACGCCCCGCTCGTCGGCCAGCGGCTGGTAGAGTTCAGCGGCCTGCGCCGCCAGCTCGTCCAGACGCACGCTTTCGAACGCCCAGGCCTCGCCGTCGCGCAGGGCCATGGCCTCGTTCATGGAGCGGGAAATCTGGGCCAGGTCCGAACGGGCCTCGTCGATCAGCTTGCGGGCCTCAGGCGTCGTCGCCGTCGCCCGCAGCCGGTCGAGCCGCACCGAGGCGCGGGCCAGCGGCGTACGGAAGTCATGAGCCAGCTGGTCGGCGGAGTCGCGCAGCCAGCTCAGCAGCTCGTCGAGCCGGTCGAGAGTGCGGTTCACCTGGCCGGTCAGTTCGGTCAGTTCCGGGGCGAGGGCGGTCTCGGGAGCCCGCAGGGAGAAATCGCCGACGGCGGCGCGGTCCAGCGCCCGGTTGACCTCCGCCACCGCCGCCGTCAGCCGGCGGCGCGCCACGGCGGCGGCGGCGAGGCCGATGACCAGCAGCAGCAGGCCGGTCCCGATCACCGCCGCCACGGCCCGGCCCCAGGCGTCGCCAGAACGGTCCACCACCCGGCCGACGGCGATATCGAGGGCGCCGAACGCGCGCCGCACCACCACCACCTCGACCGCCCGCGACGGGCACAGATCGCCCGGCCCCAGGCGTACGACATGGACATCCTCGCCCAGCCGCCCGGCCCGCTCGCCCCGCGCCGTCTCCAGCGCCGCCAGACCGGCGGGCTTGCCGACCGGGGCGCGGATGAAGCGCACGCCGGCCCCGCCACGGCCGGTGCGGCAGGTCTCTTCCAGGGTGCGCGCCCCGCGGGCCGGCCCGTCCTGGAAGGCGCTCAGCCAGGCTGACAGCCAGGCCGCGTCGGCCTCGGTCAGCTGATCCGCCGACAGGCTGGCCTCGGAACCGAGCTTCGAAACCATGGCGCCGTAGTCGTCGAGCGCGGCCAGCGCCGCCTTCTCGCGCTGGTCCATGCGCACCGCCGCGCCGGTGATCAGCAACGAGCCCGACAGCGCCAGGGCCGCCAGCACCCCCATGGCCGCCGCCAGCTGGGTCGAGGTCCGCCGCGCCAGCCAGCCCGTCAAACCCCTCGACGGCCGTTCCATGGCTCAGCCCGCGTCCGACAGGTCGCGGAAGATCAGGCTCTGGCTGCGGGCCGAAACGATCAGCGGGTGCAGATCCTCGCCCAGCTCCGGGGTCTGCTCCCTGAGCCGGCGGCGCAGGGCGCTGATGCGGGCGTCGATGACGTTGACGAAATTGTCGGGCAGGAATTTCCATTCGACCCAGCAGCGGTCCCACAGCATGGTCTTGGTCACCGGCTGGCCGCGCGCCGCCATCAGTTCGGCGACGATGGCGAACTCCAGCGGCGACAGATCGATCTGCCGGGTGTCGCCTTCGCCCGTGTCGAATTTCAGTGTGCGGGCGCCCGGCGACAGGCGGAACGGTCCGTTGACCAGCTCGGCCCCCGCCGGCCGGGCCCGGCCCGAGGCCCGCCGCAGCTGGGCCGCGATGCGCGCCACCAGTTCCTCGTCGCCGACGGGCTTGGCCAGATAGTCGTCGGCCCCGCCCAGCAGGCCCTCGACCTTCTGCCGCTCCCCGCCGAGGGCGGTCAGCATCAGGGCCGGGGCGTCTGCCGAGGTTCCGCCGCCGGCGCGCAGCCGCTTGAGCATCTCCAGCCCGTCCATGCCGGCCGTCAGCCGGTCGAGGATCAGTACGTCATAGGGGGCGCGGGCCGCCGCCTCGAGCGCCGCCTCGCCGGTGTCGAACCGGTCGACGGCCTCGAAGCCCGCGGCGGTCAGCCGCTCCGCGACATGGTCGGACAGGGCCGGGTCGTCCTCGAGCAGCAGGGCGCGCCGGCCCGCGAAAACCGGACCGAGACGGGCGAACGGATCGTCGTCCCGCGCCGTCGCGCCATCGCCCTCGCTGGTCATGTGCACGTCCACCCTGATTTCCGCTCCCGGCGCCACGATAGGACGCCGGGGCTGGATGACAACGCCCGACGCCTGACCCGCTCTAGGCTGAAGGGCGGGGGACGGGGGCTGATCGTTCCTGACGCCGCCGTCCCCGCGACGTCTCAGTGGCTGTCGTGGCCGTGGGTGTCGGCGTCGGAGGCGCCCGCCGCCCAGGCCTCGCCGCCCGCTTCGGCGAACCAGAACGGGGCGCGCGGCCGCTGCCGCGGCGCGATCTCGTTCATGCCGGAATCGTACACCCGGCCGTTCAGCACCGTGTAGGCGATCGAGGTGGTGTTGCGGATGTTCTCCAGCGGGTTGGCGTCCAGCACCACCATGTCGGCCAGCTTGCCGGCCTCCAGCGAGCCGATGTCGCCGTCCATGCCCAGCGCCCTGGCCCCGTTCAGCGTGCCGGCGCGGATCGCCTCCAGCGGCTCCATCCCGCCCTGGGTCAGGCTCCACACCTCCCAGTGCGCCGCCAGCCCCTCGCGCTGGCCGTGGGCGCCGATCTGGACGTTGACGCCCTCGTCGGCGAGGCGGGTCGCCTCGCGGGCCACGGAGATGTGGTTCCACTCATTGTCGGGCGCGGTGACCGGACGCCGGGCGCGGGCGTCGAGGATGCGGCGCGGCACATACCGGGTGAGGATCGGGTCGTTCCAGACCTCGCTCTCCTGGTACCAGTAATTTTCGCCGTAGCTGCCGCCATAGGCGACGACGATGGTCGGGTTGTAGGCGACGTTGGTCTGGCGCCACAGCTGGTGCACATCGTCATAGAGGCGGGCCAGCGGGATGGCGTGCTCGATGGTGGTGTGGCCGTCGACGATCATCGACATGTTGTGCTGGAACAGCGAGCCGCCCTCAGGCACGACCATCATGTTCAGCTGGCGCGCCGCCTCGATGACCTGCTGGCGCTGGTCGCGGCGGGGCTGGTTGTAGCTCTTGACGCTCCACGCCCCGGCCGCCTGCATCCGCCGCAGGGTCGACAGGGCGTCGTCCAGATCGTCGATCTGGGCCGTGGTCGCCGTGGTCGCGCCGTACAGGATGGTGCCGGTCGAGAAGATGCGCGGGGCCACGACCCGGCCGGCCCGGGCCATCTCGCTGTGGGCGAAGATCTCGCTGGTGTCGGCCGAGGGGTTGTGGATCGTCGTCACCCCGAAGGCCAGCGAGGCGTAGTCGACCCAGCTCTGCTCCGGGATGATCTCGTCCGAGCCCATGGCGCCGTGCCAGTGGGTGTCGACCAGACCCGGCATGATGGTCTTGCCGGTCATGTCGATGGTCGGGATGCCCGCCGGGATGGTCATGCTGGCGGTGGAGCCGATCGACTCGATGCGGTTGCCGTCGACGACGATGATCCCGTTCTCGATCACCTCGGCGCCGTTCATGGTGATCAGCCGGGCGCCGACCAGGGCCATGCGCCCGTCGGGCTTGTCGGCCTCGACGCTGAAGCCGAGGTTGATCCCGTGCTCGTCCGGCTTGGGCAGCTCCTCGGGCGCGCCCTCGACGAAGGCGAAGGACCGGTTCAGGTCGCGCGTGAACAGCTCCGGCCCCTGCGACCAGTGCAGGCTGCGGGAATCGCCCGACCAGCTGAGCCATTCGCCGGAGTCGCGGGTGACCCGGGCCTGCGGCAGTGACTTGCCGTCGGGGCCGACATTGATCGGTCGGCCCGCCGCCACGAAGGGCGCGACATAGGCGTTGAACCGCTCGGTCCAGCCGATCCAGTTTCCGTCCGGCGAGACGGCGAACTCGGCGGCCCAGTCGGAGGTCAGGTGGGTGCGCTCGTCCGAACCGTCCATGTCGACCGAAATCAGGGTGCGCTTGTCGCCGTCGCGGCCGGTCAGGAACAGGCGGTCGCCGTCGGCGCCGAACTGGGGATGGGCCCCCTCGTCGGTGACCAGGACGGCTTCGCCGCCGCCGGCGGGCACGCGGTAGACGCCCGGCTCACGGCTCCACAGGCCGGTGGTCAGGAAGCCATCGTTGACCTTGCGATAGACGATGGTCCGGCCGTCCGGCGAGAAGGTCGGTTCGATGTAGTGGCCCGGATTCTCGGTCACCACCCGGCCGGCGCCGCCCGCGGCGGAGACCACCCGGACCGAGCCCAGCTGCTGGTCGTCCCAGGTCGTGTAGACGATCGAGCGGCCGTCCCGCGACCAGTTGGGATAGAGTTCGAAATGATCGCTCTGGCGGGTCAGGCGGCGCGCGGTTCCGCCCGGCAGGTCGCGGATCCACAGCTGGCCCAGCGCTTCGAACACCACCCTGGAACCGTCCGGCGAGGGGCGGGCCCAGCGGATCATCTTCACGTCGAAGCGGTTGGGCGCGACCTCGACCTGATGGCGGACGGCGTCCTGCACCCGGCGGGTGTCGGCGATGTGGAAGGGGATGTCGGAGACGGTTCCCGTGGCGACCTCGACCTTCTGGATGCGGCCGTCGGCCCAGAACACGATGGAGCGATTGTCGGGCGTCCAGCTGATGGCGGGATAGACGCCGTGGATGGCCCAGGTTTCCTGAAGATCGCGGTCCAGCCCGGAGAAGACCGGCGTCTCGCGGCCGGACTCGATGTCCATCACATACAGCACCGACTGGTAGCGGACGCGGCGGATGAAGGCGATCGACTTGCCGTCCGGCGAGGGCGTCGGGCGGATCGAGCCGCCGGGGCCGGTGATGTAGGGGTCGATCTCGCCGGTTTCGCGGTCCAGGCGGCGGATGATGTAGATCTGGCCGTTGACGTCCTTGGAGTATTCGAAGGTGTTCCCCGGCGTCGCGTCGTCGCTGAAGTAGAGATAGCGGCCGTCGGGCGAGAAGGCCGGTTCGCCGGTGTCCTTCTGGGGGGTGCGCCGCTCGGTCATCTGCACCCCGCCGCCGCCGGTGCGGTGGTACATCCACAGTTCGCCGGCCCCGAGCGAGCGGGCCGAGGTGAAATGCTTCCGCGCCACGATGAACTGCCCGTCCGGGGTCCATTCCGGCTGGTTCAGCAGGCGGAAGGATTCCTTGGAGATCTGCAGCGGATTGGAGCCGTCGGCCTCCATGATCCAGATGTTGTCGCCGCCGGCCCGGTCCGAGGTGAAGGCGATGTGGCGGCCGTCGGGCGACCATTTCGGCTGCATGTCCCAGGCCACGCCCGAAGCGATGGCGCGCGCCTCGCCGCCCGAGATGGGCATGACATAGATGTCGCCGAGCATGTCGAAGACCAGGGTCTGGCCGTCCGGGCTGACGTCGACCGACATCCAGGTGCCGCGGGTCACGTCGATGGGGATGTCGCGCGACGGGCCGGGCGGATTCTGCACATCCCATTTGGCCTCTTCGGTCGAGGCGGCGGCCGGCGCGGCCTGGGGGTTGGGCTGAACCTGCGCCTCGGCCGGCGCCGGCACGGGCGGGGCGGCGATCGGGGAGACGGGTTCGGGCGTCTGGGCCGCCGCCGGGCAGGCGAGCGCCAGCAGGGCGGCCGTAGCCAGGAGTTCGCGCTTCATCGTTTTCTGGTCCCCGATATCCGGACGTCTTGCGCCGACCGCCGGCTGACGCGTCCTTGTCGGGCGCAGTGAGCCTTGTCAGGGAACGGAAGTCCAGCCGTCCGGGGGGCGGCGATATATGGAACGTCGGTCCGCGCCGTCAGCGCGGCCGTGCAATCCGGCGCGCCGGCCGCTATCTGAGGCGAAAGATCACGATCGCGGCGCGAGGCGCGATCGACGCCGTCGCCGAGGAGCCGCCATGACCGACACCCTGGACCTGTCCCACTGGATCAACGGCCAGAAGGTTCCGGCTGACCGGCCCTCGGAGAGTCTCAACCCCTCCGACACGCGCGATCTGGTCGCCCGCATTCCCCACGGCGGGGTCGATGAGGTGAACGCGGCGGTCGAGGCTGCGAAGGCGGCCTTTCCGGCCTGGTCGGACGCCTCGCCCGAAGTCCGGTCCGACATCCTCGACCGGGCCGGAACCCTGATCATGGAGCGGCGCGAGACCTTGGGCCGGCTGCTCTCCCGCGAGGAGGGCAAGACCCTCGCCGAGGGGATCGGCGAGACGGTCCGCGCCGGCCGCATCCTCAAGTATTTCGCCGGCGAGGCCCTCCGCCTGCACGGTCAGAACCTCGCCTCGGTGCGGCCGGGGGTGGAGGTTCAGACCTATCGTCAGGCCGTCGGCGTATTCGGCCTGATCACGCCGTGGAACTTCCCCATCGCCATCCCGGCCTGGAAG
>JBGTSL010000011.1:0-13467 GCA_041940325.1 Brevundimonas sp. | reverse complement strand
TCCAGATTGACGCCCAGCTTCTGGGCGTAGACCGGGTCGAGGGCGTGTTCGGCGTCGACGAAGGCGGCCACGCCGCCCTTCTTCTGGACCTCGGCCACGGTGTGCAGGGCCAGGGTGGTCTTGCCCGAGGATTCAGGGCCGAACACCTCGATGACCCGCCCGACCGGCAGACCGCCGATGCCGAGCGCCATGTCCAGTCCGAGCGAGCCGGTCGAGACGCTTTCGATCTCGGCCACCACGCAGGCCTTGCCCAGATTCATCACCGAGCCCTTGCCGAAGGCGCGATCGATCTGGGCGATCGCCGCCTCGAGAGCCCGTTGCTTGTCGCCGTCGTCCTTGCCCACCAATTTCAATGCCGCCTGTGCCACCTTGCCGCTCTCCCTTGCCATGATTCCCAACTGGTACCCGGGGGAGAGGCCCGCCTTCGGCCGATTGACCGTGACCCGCTCCCTGTGAGCCGGCATATGTGCACGGTTTGTTCCAGTTGCCAATATGTTCTTTTTGGGCGCTCCGTTGATACGTCCGATTTTGACGTGTCCGCAGGGCGGCGCGCGGACGTTCACCGGCGGCGCCGGCGAGCGCCGGCAGCCGCCGGGCGGGTCAGCGGGCGTAGTTGTAGCGGTGCCGGATGAACAGGGCGCCGTCGTGGTTCTCGGCCTTGCGGAGCCTCACCTCGGCGTCCTGGTAGAAGTCGGCGCCCGGCGGGCTGTTCGTCCAGGTCTTGACCAGGGGGACCATGGACGTCGGATCGTCGGGGCGGAGCAGCTGCGCGCCCGTCACCCGGCCGCCGCTCCATCCCCGCGTCGGCGCAAAGGCCTGCTCCCGCGTGAGGGTCGGGTCATGCACCGCGCAGACGAGGCCGTCGGAATAGTCGACTTGCGCCGTGGTGAAACCGGGGTCGGACCCCAGGTCAAGCCGGCCCGGCCCCAGCTCGCCAATCCAGACCGTGGTGCGATAGCCCAGATGGTTCAGCGCCACCCACCGTTCGCGCACGATGTCCGCCGCGCTGAACGTCGGCGGCCGGCGGACCTCGCCGCCGTCCGGTTCGGCGTTCAGACGTTGAGCCATGGCTTCGAACGCTTCCCACGAAAAGCCCTCGTTCGGACAGAACAGGGCGAACTGGGCGATCGGACTGCGGCCCGCCTCCGCGGCGGGGTCGCGCTCTGGCGGCGGCCCCCTGTCGCAGGCGGCGAGCTGGGCGGCGAGGGCGAGGGCGAGCACAGGACCGGGGCGGATCATCGGGGGGTTTCCTCCTGGGGGGCGCAGGCGTCGGGACGGGCGTTGCAGCGGGCCCGCTCCCACACCCCCGGCAGGCCGGGATGCGGCGGATGGAAGGTCGCATAGGCGTAGCCCGTGCCCTCGAAGAAGCGAACGACGAACGGACCCTGATAGTTGAGCCAGTCCCCGTAGCCGCCGTGGCGGTAGGGCAGGCCGGGATCGAGCGCCGCCTCGGGCGGCAGATGGACGCCGTGCGAATAGGCCAGGGGCGGGCCGTTGGCGGTGATCCGGATGGCGCCGTCGCGCGGCCGGCAGGCGTCGGCCCGGGCGTCCCGGCCGCAGGGCTGGAAGACGATCCGGGCGCGTTCACCGGTCGGCGGCGGCTGGTCGGGGAACTCCGAGGCGTCGCGGCTGCAGGCGCCGGCGCCCGCGTCGGCGGCGATGATGACATCCAGCCACACGACCTCGGCGTCGTGCCCGCGGGCGAAGTCGTGCAGGGCCTGGATGGCCTCGATCTCGGCGGCGGTCTGCGCGGCGCCGCCGTCGTAGCAGTGCAGGCGAAATTCGACGGCGGGCAGGGCTTCCGGCGACTGCGCCCGCGCGGGCGTCCCCGCGGGAATGACAACGGCCGCTGCGGCCAACCAGACCAGACATCTCATAGCTCGCTCCTCGACCGCTCCGGCGGTCAGAAAACTCCAGATGGCCGACCCCGACGACCTGTCAGAATTCCCATCTTGGCCGTCCTGGGCCCGGATGGTGCAATCGCCCGATTGCGGCAAGGAGGCTCGGCCATGCGGCGCCGCCGTCCGTCAGATCAGGCCCCGGCGCACGGCGACGGCCACCGCCTCGGCGATGGTGCGGGCGCCGAGCTTTCGTCGGGCGTTGGCCGCGTGCATGTCGACCGTGCGCTTGGACAGGCCCATCTGGTCGGCGATGCGGTCGGGGCGAAGTCCTTGCGCGAAGCGACCCAGAACGTCCCGCTCGCGCCCGGTCAGCGGCGAGACCGCGCGCCGGGCCTCGCCCGGTCCGTCAAGGGCCGGAGCCAGCAGGGGCGCCATGGCGAAGGAGGCGATCACCAGTTCGTTGCGATGGCGGTCGATACGCCGGCGGGTTTCCTCGATCGAGGCGGAAGAACAGCCGAAGGACGCGGCGAAGCGCCGGTCGCGGCCGTCCTCGACATGGCGCCCGACGAAGGACATGGCCGCCCCCAGCCCGGCGTCCGCCACCCCGGTCAGGACCGGCCGGGTCGCCTTCGAAACATGGCGTTCGTCGGCCATGTGCAGGCCCCAGTCGAAGCTGTCCGTCGGGCGGGCCGCGTCCATCGCCCCGATCCGCCCGATCACATAGTCGTGGGTGGGGTAATCCCGCGCGAAATACTCCTCCATCCAGGCGTCCGGCAGGGAGGTCCAGATGCGCAGAACCTCCGTTTCGTCCCCGGATCCGCCGTCGAAGAAGCCGAGGGTGAAATGATCCAGACCGAAGTCCCGCAGGAAGCCCGTATAGGCCGCCACCACGCGGTCCTCGTCGGTCCGCCCGGCCGTCATGATGGCGAGCAGTTGCTCCAGAGCAGGCGTCATAGCCTCCCCCGTGCGTCTCCACGGGTCTCCTCCGAACCTCCCATAAGCGTAACCTTAGGGCGCAGCCGTCGCGGATGGCAAATCGCGATGGCCGTGCTGGCCTCCGCCGGGCTCGGCGCCACAGCGGTCCCCGCTGCGGCCCAGACGCTGGGCAGAGGGGACTACGAGCGCTGCGCCGTATACGACCGCGACGGGGATTTCGCGGGCTACGACAGCGTCTGCCTCGCCGCCCGCCGCGCGGCGCTGCGGGACTTCCAGCGGGATGACGGCGGCCGGGGCGGTCGGGACGACGGGAGGCGTCGCGGCCGCTTGCAGATGGACACGGGGATCTATTTCTGTCCGCACTGGGCCAATCAGGGGCGCGGCTGGTCGGTGGGCGGCGTGACCGACTATGGCTACGGCGGGTATGCTTCCGGCTTCGCAACGGTCGATGCGCCGGTGAACGGTCGTCTCTGCACGCCGCGGCCGGTGAACTATCTCGGCACGGGCTATGACTGACCCGGGGGAGTCCGCCCGTGACGGCCGCGCGCCAATGACCGGTGCGCCCGAATACGAGATACGCGACACGCCGCAGACGCCGGAGGCGATCGAAGAGGTCGTGCGCCACGGCCCGCTGGACGATCTGCGCTGGCTCCCCATCGGCCTGTCGCTGGACCCGCCCGAAGGCGTCGACGTCCAAACCCTGTGCCTGCGCCTTTCACGGCACGAGGACGCCTGGGTGCGCGGCAACGCCCTGACGGCCCTGGGACATCTGGCGCGCGTCACCGGGGCGCTCGATCCAGGGCGGGTCAAGCCGGCGCTGCGCGACGGCCTGGACGACGAGTCCGATATCGTCTCCGGCCGCGCCGGCGATGCGATCAGCGACGTCCGCATCTACCTCGGCTGGAAAATCCGCCCCACCCGGTCCCGGGGTCGAACCAGGAGTGCGCCCCCATGACCACGCGCGGACCCCGACGCTACAATTGGCTGGTGTTCCTGATCCTCGGGCTGATGGCCCTCGGCGCGGTGCTGAAGGCCTGCACCGAAGCAGAGAACCGGAGCGGAGACGAGATCGCCGCGCCGGTTCCGGCCGGCGTCGTCCGGACGTTCGGCGAAGGCGACGACGGCGCGCGCGCCTCCGTGGCCGTGGGCGAGACCTTCGCGGTCACGCTCAGAAGCTGGGCCGAGTGGCGGGTCGAGGCCTCGCCGCCCTTCCTGCGCCACGTCGAAACCCGCAAGGGGCCGGCGGTCGAGGGCGACGCCGAAGGCGCGGACCAATGGCAGGTCCTGGTGTTCGAGGCGACGACGGCGGGCGAGGGAGACCTGCGGCTGGTGCTCGCGCGGCCGTGGGAGGCGGGCGATCGGCTGGCCGAATACCGGCTGGGGATCGAGGCGACGGCCGGGCCCGCGGGCTAGGGCCGCTCGACCTGGAGGTCCCGGGCCGCCCCCTGGCCGCGGACCAGATCCTCGCCCGGAAATCCCCGGGGCCGCGGAGACCCCATGCCCTTGCCGGCCCTCATGGGAGAACGCCACGGTTGACGCCGTCGAGCAGGCGCTCCAGTTCGATGACGACGGCCGACGGATCGCGGGTCTCGAAGGCGTAGCGCTCAACGCCGGCGTGATCGCCCTCGAAGACCCTGAGCCTGTAGCTCCCGTGGGCCTCCCCGTCGGGGTACCATCCCACGTCCACAAGCATTCCACGACGTTCGTGGGTCAGCATGATCAGGCTGCTCTTGAGGGCGAGCGTCCAGGCCTCGGGATGGCTCAGGGGCGTCTCGGTGAAATCGTTGTAGTCGACGCGCCAGCCGGCGGGGATGCGCAGGGCGCGAAGCGGAAAATCCGGCATCATGCGCCAACGCCCGGGACGACGCGGGCTCGCGGCGCATTGTCAGGGACGGAAGGCGGTCTGCTCATGGCGCCCATCGGACGGGCGGTCGATCCGGAGAGCAATACGGGAAATCTTGCAGATCGCGGGCCGCCCTTCAGGCCCATGCCGCCACAAACCGTTTGATCCTCAAGCGTCGCCGTGCGTTCACAGGCCATGACCAAACCCTCCAAGCCCGCCGTCCTCACCATCCGCAACGCCAGACCCGGCGACGTCAAGGCCATCTCCGACCTCGTCGCCAAGGTCTACAAGGACATGCCGGCCTATACCCCTGGCATGCTGCGCGGGCAGATCGCGGCCTTTCCCGACGGCCAGTTCGTGGTCGAATACGCCGACGAGATCGTCGGCTACGCCGCCGGTTTCCGCATCGACGAGAAGGCGGCCATGGCGCCGCACACCTGGAGCCAGATCACCGGCGGCGGCTATGCCGCGCGGCACGATCCGCTGGGCGACTGGTTCTACGGCATGGAGGTGTGCGTCGATCCCGACCGGCGACGGCTGCGCATCGGCCAGCGGCTGTACGACGCCCGCCGCGACCTGTGCGAGGCGCAGAATCTCAAGGGCATCGTCTTCGGCGGGCGCATGCCGGGGCTGTCGAAGAAGAAGAACCCCCACGCCGAGCCCGAGGCCTATCTCGACGCGGTGACGGCGCGGAAGATGAACGATCCGGTGATCGGCTTTCATCTGCGCAGCGGGTTCGAGCCCATCGGCGTGCTCCGGAACTACCTGCCCTCCGACGCGGAATCCAGGGGCGCCGCCGCGCACATGGTGTGGCGTAATCCCTACTACGTGGAGCACGACGTCAAACGCGGCGCCGCCTTCGCAACGAAGGAGAATGTGCGGGTCGCCACGGTCCAGCTGCAGGCGCGCAAGGTGGAGAGCTTCGAGGAGTTCATCTCGAACGTCGAATATTTCGTCGACGTGACCTCGGACTACCGATCGGATTTCGTGGTCTTTCCCGAATTGTTCACCCTCCAGCTTCTGTCGCTGGAGTCGAAGAAGCTGACGCCGGTGGAGTCGATCGAGGCCCTGACCCGCTATACGCCGCGCTTCGTCGAGGCGCTGAGGAAGATGGCGGTCGCGTACAACATCAACATCATCGGCGGCTCCCACCCGACGCGGACCGAGGACGGCGACATCCAGAACGTCGCCTATGTCTTCCTGCGCGACGGTTCGGTGCACGAGCAGGAGAAGATCCACCCGACGCCGAACGAGCGGCACTGGTGGAACATCAAGGGCGGCGACCGGGTCCACGCCATCCCGACCGACTGCGGGCCGATCGGGGTGCTGATCTGCTACGACTCCGAGTTCCCCGAACTGGCGCGGCGGCTGGTCGACGAGGGCGCGCGGCTGCTGTTCACGCCGTTCTGCACCGACAACCGGCAGGGCTATCTGAGGGTGCGCTACTGCTCGGCGGCGCGGGCCATCGAGAACCAGTGCTACGTCATCCTGTCGGGCAATGTCGGCAACCTGCCGAACGTCGAGAACATGGACATCCAGTACGCCCAGTCCTGCATCCTGACGCCGTGCGACTTCCCCTTCGCGCGCGACGGCGTGGCGGCGGAGGCCAGCGAAAACGTCGAGACGGTGACGGTGGCCGATCTCGACCTGTCCGACCTGGCCTGGGCCAAGTCGCAGGGCACCGTCCGCAACCTGCGCGACCGCCGTTTCGACCTGTACAAGACGGTGTGGACCGACGGCGGCTGAGGCCGTTCAGCGTCCTTCGGCGGCGGGCGCTTCGGCCGGCATGGGGTTGGCGATGCGGGCCCACCCCGAGACCGCGGCGCCGAGAACCAGCACGGCCAGGGCCGCCATCAGCCAGGGCCGGACGGCGCCGCGTTCGGGCGACAGCGGCCGGACCAGCATCAGCGCCAGCAGGCCGAGCAGCACCAGCACGCCGGGCATGTCCATGCCGATGCCGAGGAAAACCGGGTGCGCCATGCCGACCAGCCAGGCCCCGCCGACCATCGCCGCGAGGGCGACGGGGAGGAGGGCCTTCGTCCGCGTCAGGCCGGGATCGAGCAGGCCGGCCAGCGCCGCCGCGGCGGCCGCCGTCAGCCCCGGCCACAGGAACAGGAAGGCGGTCTCGGGCGCGAGGATCTGGGCCGCGAAGCCGATGACCAGAACCAGGCCGATCAGCCCGGCCCAGCCGCCCCAGACCGTGCGCGCCGCCAGCCCGGGAGCCAGCGACAGGCCGATGGCGATCAGCGAGGCGACGACGACCACCGGATTGCCGAAGCCGCCCAGCACTAGGGCGACGGCGGCGGCGACCGCGAGGGCGATGGCCGTGACGCGCGGGTCCGGCCGTCCGCGCCCGCCCAGCACAGCCATGGCGAGGGCGAGGACGGTCAGGGCCGCCCCGGCCTCCATCCACGGCAGGCGGGCGAGCAGGGTGTAATAGGCCTCGGCGCTGTCGGCGCGGCCCGACATCGGACCCGCGAGGGTGCGCACCGCCTGGGTCAGGACGAGGCCGGCGGCGATGAACCAGAGACCGTCGAGAGCCCCCCGGCCGACATCGGCCAGGGTCAGGCCCGCCCGGGCTCGCGCCCGCCACCCCGCCGCGCCCAGCAGCGCCAGCGCCAGGACCAGCAGACCCCAGCCGGCGGCCGGCGGATGTCTCACTATGATCCGCCCGAACAAGTCGGCGTAGACGGTGTTGGCGGTCGCGACAGGCAGGGACTCCGCCCGCAGCAGGGCGTCGGCGCTCTCCAGCGCCTGCGAGCCCATGTGCTGGACGGCGCCGCGGTCGAGGGTCCCGGGCGTGGAGTCGGCGTGGTACTGGTCCGGCCGTCCGATGAAGGCGAGGTTCAGGCCCTGGACGCCGCGCTCCTTCGGGATGGTGAAATCGGTGCCGTTGGGCATCCGCTCATAGACGAAGCCCGCAAGGGAGTTGGCGGTGACGCCGCCGTCGGCGCGCACGCCTGCGTCGCCGAACAGGGCGATGGTCTCGGCGTTGCCCTTGCCGGTCTCGAACATCATGGCCCGCCCGCCGCCCCCGCGCGCCTCGAGATTGATCACCGCGCCGATGCGGTCGCGCAGCGGATGGCCGCCCCAGAAGATGCGCGCGCCATCCAGACCGATTTCCTCGGCGTCGGTGAGCAGCACCACCAGCGTGCGGTCCGCCGGTCCCCGCGCCTGCAGCGCCCGCACCGTCTCCAGCGCCGCCGCCACGCCGGCGGAGTCGTCCGCCGCTCCGGCCGACATCGGCACGGTGTCATAGTGGGCCATCAGGGCCACGGCCGGCAGGGCGGGATTGCGCCCCGGCAAGACGCCGACCAGGTTGGTCGCGGTGAAGGCCGCCGCCTCCGGGTCTCCGCCCATCCGCCGTAGATAGCGGGCCGAGCCGCGCGAGATCGGCCCGGTCTGGGTCGAGACCTGCAGCCGCAGGTTCGTCATCCGCTGCTGCAGATAGAGGCGCACCCGGGCGTGGTCGGCCGAGCCGAGCGGATGGGGGCGACGGGCGATTTCCCGCACGTCGGCCATGGCCCGTTCGGCGGAGAAAGCCGTCGCGGGCGCGTCGGCTCCGGCCGGCGCCGGGACCTGCAGCGCAAGGACCCCGACCAGCAGCGCGAGCGCCAGCGATCCGACCAGCCAGAACAGCCGCATGAGACATCCTCCCCGATGACAGGACCGAGCCTAGCGGCGCCCGCAGCCCGCGTCACCCGCGGCGAGGCGGCGGCGCAACCATTCCGGTCAAGCATTCATTAGCTTCTGGGCCCTTAAGCCCCCGAGGCTCGTGGGGGGAGATCGATCCGGAATGTTCAGGACCCTGAAGTCGCTCATCCGGCAATGGCGCTGCCGGCGACACCGGTGGCGCCCGGACCGACGCCGCGCGGGCGGAGAATGGTGCGACCTGTGCGGCGCGCGCCGCAAGGCGCCCGCGGACTGAAACGGGGCCGGTCGCCCGCCGCCCGGCGCGCGCCGCAAGCTGCGGTTGTCCGAATGTGTGTTTGAGGCGTCGCTCAGGCCGCCCGCCGCAGGGCGGAGGGGCTCTTGACGAACAGGCCGGGGCGGCCGGCGACGGGCCGGAAGGCGAGGCTGTCGCCCTCCAGCGCCTCGTCCAGGCCGAGGAACAGGCAGCCGTCATCGACCAGCCGGCGCTCGAGGTTGTCGAGCACCTGGCCGCGCCGCGCCGGCTCCATGTCGCAGAGCACATGGCGGCAGAAGATGACGTCGAAGCGGTGATCGTCGGTCGGCGGGTCCAGCAGGTTGGCGCGGGCGAAATGCGCCGTGGCGCGCAGCTGCGGCTTGGCGATCCAGTTGTCTTCGGTCTGGTCGAACCAGGCCAGCATGGTTCCGGCCTTGAGGCCGCGCTGGATCTCGAAGCCGGTGTAGGCGCCGGAACGGGCCTTCTCGAGGGCGCGCTGCGACAGGTCGGTGGCGACGATCTCGACCGGAAAGCCGGCGTCCAGCGCGCCGATGGCCAGCGACCAGGCCTCCTGACCGGTGGAGCAGCCCGCCGACCAGACCTTGACGGGGCCCCCGCCGCGGGCGGCCGAAAGCGCGGGCAGCAGTTCGCCGGCGAAGGTGTCGAAGGTCGGCCGGTCGCGGCGGAACCAGGTCTCGGGGTTGAGCAGGGCCTCGATCACGGCCCAGCCGAGGGCCGCCACGGGTTTGGCCCAGAGCGCGGCGAGCAGGTCGTCGACGGACTCATAGCCCTCGCGCCGGGCCAGCGGGCCCAGCCGGTGTTCGGCCAGCTTCATCCGGTCGCGCGTCAGCCGGAAGCCGGCGCGCGACGCCATCAGCGACTGCAGGCGGTCGAAGGCTTCCGGCGACATGGGTTCAGACGGCCCCCACCTCGGCGAATTTCGACGTCAGGATTTCGCCGTCGAACGGCTTCATCACATAGTCGTCGGCCCCGGCCGAGAGGGCCTCGGCGATGCGTTCGGCCCGCGTCTCGATGGTGCAGAACAGCACCTTGGGGCCGGCCCCGCCCGGCAGGGTGCGCAGGCGGCGCAGGAAGGTCAGTCCGTCCATCACCGGCATCGACCAGTCCAGCAGGATCACTTCCGGCATGACCCCGGCGCAGAAGGTCAGGGCCTCGGACCCGTCGGCGGCCTCGTCGACCTCGAAGCCGAGGCCTTCGACGATGCGCCGCGCGACCTTGCGGATGATCCGGCTGTCGTCGACGATCAGGCAGGTTCTGGGGGTCAAGTACTGGATTCCGGAACTGACGTTCGCAACGCCCGCGTCTGCGTTGTCCCTATCATCGCAGCGACCCGGTTAATGACTCCTTGGGAAACCGCCCTAAGGGTCAGTTAGGCATGTGGACGGTCAGGGCCACGCGGCCCTCGCCGATGTCGACATCGAGCGTGCCGCCGGCGTCATGCGCCGCCAGCCACAGCCAGTAAGGCTGGATCCACTGGCCGGGCAGGCCTTCGCTCAGCGGCCGGCCAGCCAGACCGGTCACGGCCTCGGGCTTGAGCCGGGCCCGCGGCCCCTCGGCCACGCCGGAGATCCTCAGCCCGTCGCCCCGTTCGGTCGAGATCGCCGCCGCGCCGCCCGAGGGCAGGGCCGCCGCGGTCAGATACGCCAGGTTCACCAGGGCGCGCGCCTGGGCCCGGGTGTAGTCGCCGCCTTCGACCCGCCACGCCAGCGTCGCCCGACCGCCCTCGGTCAGACCCGCGACCAACTCGCCCAGTTCGGCTCCGGAGAACCGCTCGGCCGAGGTCGAGGCGCCGAAGGCGACGCGGGCGAAGGACACCAGGGCCACCATCTTCTTCGCGCTGGCCTCGATCAGCCCCATGGCGTCGTCGCGCATGTCCTGGGCCGTCGGATCCTTCAGCAGGTCGAGGCCGGAGCTGATCGCCCCCGCCGGGCTGATGAAGTCGTGGCACAGCTTGCCGGCGACCAGCGCCGCCAGGGCCTGGCCGTCGGGGAGGGGGGGGGAGGCGGCGGTGTCGGTCATAGGGCTCGAAAACAACAGGTGGTCCGTCACGCCGACGCTGCCCTGATTTGCCGGTTCTTGAAACCGCCGCGATGGTCTATCGGAGCGCCCATGAGTAACAGACTGACCGCCGACCTCGCCTCGGGCGCGTTGACCGGGGCGCTTGCCGACATCGCCGAGGACGCCGCCCGCGTCATCCTGCCGTACTGGCGCAACGGGGTCGCGTCCGAGGCCAAGGCCGACGACAGCCCCGTCACCCGCGCCGATCAGGAGGCCGAGGCCCTGATCCTGCAACGGCTGGAAGCGCTGTATCCGGGCGTCCAGACCGTGGCCGAGGAGGCCGCGGCCGCCGCGGGACTTCCGGCCGAGGCCGCCGACTGGTTCTGGCTGATCGATCCGCTGGACGGCACCCGCGGCTTCATCGAGGGCCGCGAGAGCTACACCGTCAACATCGCCCTGGTGCACAAGGGATCGGTGGTCGCGGGCGTGGTCACCGCCCCGGCCACGGCGACCACCTGGCGCAGCGACAAGCCCGGCGCCGGCGCCTTCCGCCGCCGCTTCGGCGAGCCCTGGCAGCCGATCCGGGTGCGCGACCGACCGGCCTCGCCGATGGCGCTGCTCAGCCATTCGATGACCGACGAGGAGGCCGACCGCCTCGCCTCGCGCCACGGCTGCGTGCAGTGGCAGGGCACCGATTCGTCTCTGAAATTCTGCCTGATCGCCGAGGGTCGTTTCGACGCCTATCCGCGCACCGGCCCGACCTCGGAGTGGGACACGGCGGCGGGACAGGCGGTGCTCGAGGCCGCCGGCGGCCGGGTCATGGCCGAGGACGGCCAGCCGCTGCGTTACGGCAAGCCCCGCTTCGCCAACGGCGGCTTCGTGGCGCTGGGCGGGTAAGGGGGCGGCCTGTCCTCAGGCCTGCGCCGCGCTGTCCGGCGTCGCCAGAACCGCCCGCTGCATCAGCGTCGGCGCGCCCCATTCGCGGGCGGTCTCGATCGCCTCGGCCAGCATCAGCCCGACAGCGCGCGGCTCGCTTCCCGCCAGCCGTCCCCGGGCCATGGCCAGATGCGCCATGCCGATCTGGTCGGCGGCCCAGTCGAGCGGCTCGGTTCGCGTTGCGGTCGCCAGCCGACGGCGCACGATCGCCTCCAGTCCGGTCAGCGCCTCCACGTCGGCCATCGATTCCGCCAGCGCCGCCTCCGCCGCCAGCCGGCCTTCGCGGGCCAGGGCGCCGAGGATCAGTCCGGGCTCGCGGGTCAGGGCCTCGGCCTCGGCGAGCAGGAGCAGAGGCGTATCGGCCCGGGGGGCGGCGAGGCGCACCGCGACCCAGTCCAGCGGACTATGATCGGGGGTGAACTGGTCTGCGGCCGCCTCGAACAGTTCGCGGCCCTGCACCCGGGCCGCTTCCGAGCCAGCCAGCTCGGCCAGGGCCATCAGCCCGGCCCCGGCCAGGGCCAGGGCCCTCGCCCGGGTCAGCGGCCGGTAGTCGGGCGAGGCGGTTTCCACGAGGGCCCGCAGATCGCGCCCGGCCTGATCCAGCAGCCGGCCGTCGCGACGGGCCACGCCCGCTTCCAGCGCCAGCCCCGCCCGGTCGAGCCGCAGGTCGTCTCCGGCCACCGGCGGGAGGACCCTGGCGCCATGAAGGGCCGCGTCCAGCAGGGCCGCCGCATCGAGCAGGCTGGCGGGCGATCCCGACAGCCGGGCCCGCCGGGCGCACAGCCGCGCGTGCAGCGCCGCAGCCGCCGCCCGGGTGACCGGCCGCTCGGCGGTCAGGGACTGGGCGTCGGCGAGGGCCGCGGTCAGGGTCGCCGGCCCGCCGAACAGGTCGAAGCGCAGCAGGTGAATCTCGCCGGACTCGATCGCGGCGGCCGCGGTCTGGTCGGGCGTCGCCGTGTGCCGGGCGGCTTCCGAGGCGCATTTGGCGGCGCGGTCGAGGCTCTCGCGGCGTCCGGTGCGGCGGGCATGCTCGCGCCACAGCCCGGAGGCCCGGAGCCAGCTGTCGAACGGGCGCGAACACGATACCCGGCCGGCGTCGACCGCCTCGCGGCGCGCCTCGGCCTCGACCAGATCGGCGCCGATCAGCTCCAGCCAGCCAAGGTCGTCGCTCTCGCGCGCCTTGTCGAACAGCTTCCTCAGGTCCCGGCCGAATTCGAACATGGGGTGACCCGCGCTCCGTCCCGCTTCGGGACTGACAGCCGTCCCTCTCGCCGTCATTGCAAACGCAGCGCCGCGTCGGAGGTTCGGCTTGGCCGTGGGGCTGTGTTCAGCCCCGCTCTTTCGTCTTCGTGAACGCCACGTTCGGGAAGCGCTCCATGACATAGCCGGTCTCCCAGCTCGACTTGGCCAGGAAGACCGGGTCGTCGTCGATGTCGCGGGCCATCTGGCCGCGGTATTTGCCCATGAAGTCCTCGACATCGGCCTTCGTCCCGCCGATCCAGCGCGCCTCGGCGAACGGGGAAGGCTCGAAGATGACCTCCAGCCCGTATTCCTCGCCCAGCCGGTCGGCCATGACCTCGAACTGCAGCTGGCCGACGGCGCCGACGATGAAGTCCGAGCCCATCTCGGGTCGGAACAGCTGGGTGACGCCCTCCTCGGCCAGGCCGTCCAGCGCCTTCTTCAGGTGCTTGGCCTTGAGCGGATCCTTGACCCGGACGCGCTGGAGGATTTCAGGGGCGAAATTCGGCAGGCCGGCGAAGCGGACCAGACCGCTCTCCGACAGGCTGTCGCCCACCCGCAGGACGCCGTGGTTGGGAATGCCGATCACGTCGCCGGCGAAGGCGTCCTCGGCCAGTTCGCGGTCAGAAGCGAAGAACATGATCGGCGCATTGACGCTCATGGCCTTGCCGGTGTTCTGGGCCTTCAGCTTCATGCCGCGCGTGAAGCGGCCGCTGGTCAGGCGCAGCATGGCGATGCGGTCACGG
>JBGTSL010000010.1:0-13745 GCA_041940325.1 Brevundimonas sp. | reverse complement strand
TGCGCACCAGACAGAAGATCCAGTCGGCCTTGTCGGCGTAGGAGGTCCAGACCTTCTGGCCGTTGACGATCCAGTGGTCGCCCTTGTCCTCGGCCCGCGTCTGGATCGAGGCCAGGTCCGATCCCGCCCCCGGCTCGGAATAGCCCTGGCACCAACGAATCTCGCCACGGACGATTTCCGGCAGGAAGCGCCGCTTCTGTTCCTCGGTGCCGAACTGCAGCAGGGCCGGGCCCAGCATCCACACCCCGAAACTGGCCAGTGGCGCCTGGGCGTCGATGCGGCGCATCTCCGACGCCAGCACCTTGGCCTGCTCGCGGCTCAGCCCCCCGCCGCCGTATTCCGTCGGCCACTCGGGCGCCGTCCAGCCCCGCGCGCCCATCCTGTCCAGCCAGGTCTTGTGCGCCGGCGTCGGAAAGACGGCGTTGCGACCGCCCCAGACCCGGTCCTCGTCGCTCTTCACCGGCCCGCGGCATTCCGCCGGACAGTTCGCCTCCAGCCACGCCCGCGTCTCCGCGCGGAAGGTCTCACGATCGGTCATTCGCGCCTCCGTCCCCGGAACGTTAGCAGCGATTCACAGGTGACGTTACGTCAGCGTCAGCATCACTTCGTCGGCAAAAACGGCGAGAAGGTGATGACCGTAAACGTGTCGCGGATGTGCGGCCGCGTCTGCACCGACTTCGTCACGAACGTCCCGATGTCCATCTCCTTCGGCAGCTGGAATTTAGCCAGCAGGTCATACTGGCCCGAGGTCGAATAGACCTCCGAGACGTGCTCGACATTGTCGACGATGTCCGCCGCCACGTCGTTGGCGTGGCCCAGCTCGCATTTGATGAAGACGAAGATGGCGGTCATCATGGCGGCGGTCCCTCAGGTTCGAGGGCTTCCTCTAGCGGATGGCGGCGTGACGGGTAAGAGCGCGATCGACCTCGAGGCCGAATACAACAACCGCGCCCGAGTGCCGGACCACCAGGCGGTGATGCAGCGCTGGCGCGAGACCGCCGAGGCCGCCCGCGCCGCCCATCCGCCGCGCGAGATCGCCTACGGCCCCGGCGAGCGCGAGGTCATGGACCTGTTTTCCGCCGGCGACGCCGCCCCCGTCGCCGTCTTCCTGCACGGCGGCTACTGGCAGGCGCTGGACAAGGGATGGTTCTCCGGCCTCGCCCCGGCGCTGCTGGGCCACGGCGTCAGCCTCGCCGTCCCCTCCTACGACCTCGCCCCCGCCGTCCGCCTCGGCCACATCCTGCGTCAGGTCCGCGCCGCCGTCGAAGCCGTCCGCGAACGGACCGGCGCCCGCCCCGTCGTCTTCGGCCACTCCGCCGGCGGACACATGGCCGCCTGCATGCTCAGCGAGGGCCGCGCCTCGGCCGCCGTGGCCATCAGCGGCGTCTTCGACCTCGCCCCCCTGATCCCGACCTCGCTCAACGTCGCCCTTCGGCTCGACGAAGCCGAGGCCGCCGCCCTGTCGCCGATCCACTGGCCCGTCCCCGACGGCTCGACCCCCGGCGGCACGATCCTCGACTGCCTCGTCGGCGCCGACGAGAGCCCGGAGTTCCTGCGCCAGTCGAAAATGATGGCCGATCTCTGGGGCGCGAGGGGCGTCGACACCCGCTACGAAGCCCTCCCCGGCCTCAACCATTTCACCGTGCTGGACCCGCTGTTCGACGGGGACAGCGCGCTGGTGCGGCGGATCGTGGACGTGGCGAAGGGCGCCGCCTGATTCGCCAGAAAGGGGCCGGCCCTCCCGGACCGGCCCCTTCCGCCTGAGGCTGAAACCTAGCGCTCTTCCGGCGTGGTCGTGGCCTCGTCGACGGTCTCCTCCGTCTCGGCGGCGACATTCTCGGCCGCTTCTCCGGTCGCCTCCATGGCGTTCTCCGTCGTCGCCGCGACCTCAGCGCCGGCGTTCTCGGCGGCCTCTCCGGTCTCATAGGCGGCGTTGTCCGCCTCCTGTTCGGTGCAGGCCGCCATCGGCGTGGCGGCGAAGGCGGCGACCAGGGCAAGGCGTGTCAGGGTGTTCATCGGTTCTCTCCAAGCGATACGGCGCCGCCCTCCCGGCGGGCCTGACCCGGGAAAAAGACCAGCGGCGCCGCTTCGGTTCCGGAACTCGGTCACACGGATTGAACCCGACATCCTTGACGCCGCCCGCCGCGCGGCCGAGTCAGGAGCGAACACGGAGCCCCCCATGCGCCACGACCGCCTCGCCGTCCTCACCGCCCTCGAAGCGCAGGGCGTGGCCCCGGTCTTCTACCACCCGGATCCGGACGTCTGCCTCGAGGTCATCCGCGCCTGCGCCCGAGGCGGGGCGAAGGCCATCGAGTTCACCAACCGGGGCGACTTCGCCGTCGACCTGTTCGGCGACCTCGCCCGCGAGCTGCAGAAGACCGATCCCGAAATCATCCTCGGCATCGGCTCGGTCATCGACGCCCCGACCGCCGCCCTCTACCTCAACCGCGGCGCCCGCTTCGTGGTCAGCCCCTGCCTCGTCCCCGAGGTCGCCCGCGTCTGCAACCGCCGCCTGACGGCCTACTTCCCCGGCTGCGGCTCGATTACCGAGATCGGCCAGGCCCACGAACTGGGCTGCGACATCGTCAAGCTGTTCCCGGGCGCCAGCGTCGGCGGCCCCGACTTCGTCAAGGCCGTGCTCGGCCCCATGCCGTGGACGAAGATCATGCCCACCGGCGGCGTCGACCCCGACGAGACCTCGATCGCGAAATGGTTCGGCTCCGGCATCGTCGCCGCCGGCATGGGCTCGAAACTGGTCACCGACGCCGCCGTCAAGGCCGGCGACTGGGCCGCCATCGAGGCCCAGGTCCGCAAGACCGTCGACGCCATCGCAAGCTTTCGGGCGGGGTAGTCCCCCCCTTGGGGGAGGGGGACCACGCGCAGCGTGTTGGAGGGGGCCAGACCCAGCCGCCAGTGGAGGAGGCAAGCCCCTCCCGCTTCGCGGTCCCCCTCCCCCTCTCGCTACGCTCCGGGGGAGGAAAGCCCCAGCGTCGGGCTGTTCAGATCCAGCTCGGCCGCCGGGATCACCACCACGTCGGGATGCGCGGCGCGCAGGTCGTCGATGAACATGTCGGCCTGACCGACCACCACCACATAGGCCTGTTCCGAACTGACCGCCTGGGCCGCGGCCATCAGGGTCTCCGGCGTCGTCGCGCGGATCCTGCCCGGATAGGCCTCGATCTCGCCCAGCGGCAGGCCGTAGGTGACGGCGTCGGCGAGGAAGCCGCCCAGCCCGCCGGTGGTCTCGAGCGAGCGCGAGAAGCCGCCGGTCAGGAAGGTCTCCCGGTCCGTCACCTCCTGGTCCGGCACGGCCTCGGTGCGCAGCCGGTCGAATTCGGCCAGCACCAGGCCGACCACCTCGGCGGCGCTCTCGTTCTTGGTCTGGGTCGATGCGCTCAGCAGCCCCCCGTCGACCCGCGCCCCCAGCGACGAATAGGCTCCGTAGGACAGGCCCCGCTTGGCGCGGATCTCCTGGAACAGGTGGCCGTTCTGGCCGGCGCCCATGATGCTGTTGGCCACCGCCAGCGGATACCACGACGGGTCCGAGCGGCGCGGGCCGCGCACCGCCGCCGTCACCGCCGCCTGACCGGCCCCCGGCAGGTCGACCACGACCACGCGCGGCGGCAGCACCGCCCCCGCCCGCACCGGCAGGTCAGGGACATGGCCGGCCGGGGTCGTCCAGCCGCCGAACGTCTTCTCGGCGAAGGCGAAGGCCGCCTCCGGCTCCATGCCGCCGGTGACGATCAGGGTGGCGTTGTCCGGCCGCCACCAATTGTGGTGGAACGCGACGACGTCCTCGGCGGTGAGGCGCGCCACGCTCTCCGGCGTGCCGCTCGCCGGGCGGCCGTAGGCGTCGCCGCCGTAGGCCAGCCGGTTCAGCACCAGCGCCGCCAGCGGCCCCGGCTGGCGCAGGTTGACCGTCAGGCCGTTGATCGTCTGGGTCCGGGCCCGCTCCAGCTCCGCCTCCGCGAAGGCCGGCTCCATGACGATGTCGGCGACCACCTCGCCGACTGCCTCGGCCGAGGCGATCGGGGCCGAGACGAACAGGCTGGTGCCGTCGGCGTCAGCGCCGCCCCCGACATTGGCGCCCAGCGCCTCCAGCGTGCGGGCGATCTCCGGGGCCGACCGGCCGCCCGCCCCCTGCGAGGCCAGATTGGCCGTCATCGAGGCCAGTCCGGCCCGGTCCTCGGGATCGGCCGCCGCCCCGCCGGCGATGACCAGCCGGGCGTTCATGATCGGCAGGTCGGTCGACTTCGCCGCGATCACCCGCAGCCCGTTCGACAGCCGCCGCTCGACCACCTGCGGCGTGGCCATGGCCCGCGCCTCGCCCAGCGCCGGCGGCGCCATCCGCTGACCTTCCGGCAGCAGTTCATTCGGCGGCAGCACCGCCGGCGGCACGGTGACGAAGGTCGGGACCGGGGCCGGGTTGCGCCAGCTGTCCTCGGGCACGCCTTCGGGCCGCGCGCTCTCGTCCTGATAGCGCAGCGACACCCGGGCCTGGTCGTTCAGATACGTCCGCGCCACGCGCTGCACGTCGGCCGCCGTCACCGCCTGCACCGCGGCCAGGTTGCGGTCAGGCGCCTTCGGATCGTTCTCGCTGACGATGGCCTGGCCGAGGATAAAAGCCCGCCCCGACGCCGTCTCGCGCTGGCGCAGCTCGCCGGCCACGATCTCCATCTTCGCCTCCGCCAGTTCGGCCGCCGTCACCGGCTCGTCGCGCATCCGGGCCAGTTCTGCGTGCAGGGCCGCCTCGACGTCGGCGATGGCCTTTCCGCGCGCCACGGTCGCCGTGGCGACGATCGTGCCGTCCTCCTCATTGCTGCTGGCGAAGAGCCCGGCGTTGGCCGCCAGCTGGCTTTCATAGACCAGCGCCTGGTGCAGCCGCGAACTGTCTCCGCGCGACAGGATGGCCGACATCACCTCCAGCGCCGCGGAGTCCGGATGATTGGCGGGTACGCCCGGATAGATCACCCCGACCGCCGGCAGCGGCACGTTCGGCGCATAGGCCTCGACCATGCGCGGGGCCGTGCGCGGCGTCTCCACCGGCCGCTCCAGCACCGGCACGGGCCGGTCGGGATTGCGGATGTCGGCGAAATAGCGGTCGACCAGCCGGTCCAGCTCGGCCGGATCGAAATTGCCCGACACGATCATCGTCGCCGTGGCCGGGCGATAATAGGCCTCGTGAAAGGCCCGGGCGTCCTCGATCCGCGCCGAATTCAGCTCCTCCAGCGAGCCGATCACGCTGCGCCGATAGATGCTTTCGTCATAGCTGTTGTCGCCGATCACGAAGCGCTGGAAACGGCCGTAGGGTGGGGCCAGGACGCGCTGGCGCAGCTCCTCCTGGACGATCGAGCGCTCGGTGTCGAACACCTCCTGGTCGACCACCGGCCGGGCCATGCGCTCGGCGTGGGTCCACAGCATCGTCTCCAGATACTGCGGCGGGACGGTCTCGTAATAGTTGGTGAAATCCTGTCCGGTCGACGCGTTGCGGCTGCCGCCGGCGTTCTCGACCATGGTCGAGATCTGTCCGTAGGGCAGGTTGACCGTCTTGCGGCTTAGGATGTGCTCGAACAGGTGGGCGAAGCCCGAGCGGCCCTCCGGATCGTCCTTGCCGCCGACGTCGTACCACAGGGTCACCGTCACAGTGCCGGCGGTCGGATCCGGCATGGCGTAGACGTCCAGCCCGTTGGCCAGTTCACGGTGGGTGTACTCCAGCGGCGGCACGCTGATCGACGCCGCGTCCTGGGCGAAAGACGGCCCGGAGGCGAACGGGGCGAGGGCCAGCAGCGAGGCCCCCAGAAGCGCGGCGGTGCGGGTCATGCGGGCGGTCCCCTCGGTCAGTTTTTATCAACAGCGGACCGAACCCTATCAGCCGATGCCGCCGGCCATAGTTACGTCGCCGTAATGATCGCCCCCACCTCGGCCCGCGTCGGCAGCGACGGCTGCGCCCCCGGTCTGGTCGCCGCCAACGCCCCCGCGGCGCAGGCGAAGGTCAGCGCCGCCTCCGGATCCATCCCTTCCAGCAGCGCCACGCAGATCGCCCCGACGAAGGCGTCGCCCGCCCCGGTCGCGTCCACGGCCCTGACCTGCGGCGGCGTCGCCCAGGCCATCTGCACCCCGCGCTGGTACATGGTCGCGCCCCGGGCGCCGCGGGTCACCACCACCCGGCCGCCGCCGTGGTGCAGCAGGTCGCCGTAGAAGGCCGCCTCGGTCTCGTTGACCACGATCAGATCGGCCCGGCGCAGCAGCTGGTCCGACACCGGCGCCGCCGGGGCCAGGTTGACGCAGACGAAGTCGACCGCCCGCCCGACCGCCGCCTCGACCGTCTCGACCGGCAGCTCCAGCTGGGCGATCAGCGGCGTCTCGATCCGCGCCGGCAACTGTTCGGGCGTGACGAAATGGTTCGCTCCGGCCGCCACGACGATCTGGTTCTCGCCCTCGGGGTCGACCGCGATCAGGGCCACGCCCGTCGGCGCCGCCGCATCGACCTCGACCGCAGACAGGTCCACGCCCCCCGCGTCCAGCAGGGCGACCGCCTCCCCGGCCATGGCGTCGTCGCCGACCCGGCCGACCAGACAGACCTCCGCGCCCAGCCGTTGGGCGGCGAGCGCCTGGTTGGCGCCCTTGCCGCCCGGGTGCCGCGCCAGCGTCGCCCCGGTCACCGTCTCGCCGGCGCGCGGCAGATGCGGCGCGCTGGCCACGAGATCCAGATTGACCGAACCGACGACGGTGATCCTCAAGACGCGCTCCCGCGAGCGGCCGCACGGCGCGGCCCGACCGGAGTTTATAGCCCCGGCCGCGACCGCGCCGCCACTTGCCCCGTCGGCCCCCTAGAATTTGCGTCCGACGCCCAGCGACACGACCCACGGGTCGAGAGCCACGTCGCTCTGCAGCGCGCCGCCGTTGATCGTCGCCCCGGTGTCGAACCACACCTTCTTGGCGTCGAGGTTCAGGGTCCACGGCCCGGTCAGGGCCACGTCCGCCCCGGCCTGCAGGGCGTAGCCGAAGCCGTCCTCCAGCTCGACGTCGAAGCCGTTCCTGTCCTCGCCATCGAAGAACAGCATGTAGTTCACGCCCGCGCCGACATAGGGGCTGACCCGCGCCTCCGGCATCGGCCGGTACTGCAGCGTCACCACCGGCGGCAGCACCCAGGTCTCGTGCACAGCCACGTCGGTGGCGCCGCCCTGGGCCCGGATCTGGTGCCGGGTCGCGCCGAGGATGGCCTCGACCGAGACGTGGTCGGTCAGAAAATAGGTGAAGCCCAGGGTCGGCATCACGTCGTCGCCGACCTCGACGGTCAGGCCCGACGGAACGCCCGCGGCGTTGGTGATGGCGTCGTCGGCGCCGCTCGAGACCTGGGTGATCCGCCCGGTCACGATCCAGTCGCCCTGGCGGGCCACCTGCCACTCGCCCGCGCTCTGGGCCATCGCGCCGCCCGCGGCGCCGCTCGCAACCGTCATCGCCAGGGCGGCGGCGGCCAGCGTGAGTTTCCGTTTCATCGTCGTCTTCCAGGACGCCGTCCGGCGGCGACATGCGGCCGGTGCGGACGTCGCCGGGGTCATGGTCCCGGCGGGCGGCGGCGGCCTTGCGTCAGGACAAACCTTGACCGTACGGACCTGCGGCGGATTGTCCCCCGCGCGGGCTCAGGCGACGGCGCGGCCGATCAGGGCGAACACCCCGTCCGCGTCCGCCTTCGTCGCCCAGCGGTGCGGCAGCCTTCCCGCCACCGCCTCGCGGAACTCCACCGCCGTATGCCCCCGCGTCAGCTCGCTCTGCGTCTCCACCCGGATCCGGCACGGCTCCAGGGTGAACAGCTCCGGCCTCAACAGCCACGCCACCGGACACGGATCATGCACCGGCGGCGCGTCCCAGCCGACGATCTCGCGCTCGATCCGCTGCGAGAAGCGCATCATCGACGCGGCCGTATCGGCCGTCGCCGTGCCGATCGCCTCCAGCGCCGCGATCCGCGCCTCCGTCGCCCGGACCTGGTGGGTCGCGTCCAGCCCGAACAGCACCACGTCGCAGCCGCTGGCCAGCACCTCCGCCGCCGCCTCCGGGTCGGCCCAGATGTTGAATTCCGCCGAGGCCGTGATGTTGCCGCCCTCCGAGCGCGCCCCGCCCATCACCGCCACCGGCCCCAGCCGCTCGGCCAGCCCGGGCTCGCGTCGCAGCGCCAGCGCCACATTGGTCAGCGGCCCCATCACCGCCAGCGCCACGGACCGCTCCGGCCGCGCCATCACCAGCTCCACGATGGCGTCCGCCGCATGCCCCTCCGCACACGGAGCGTCCGGCTCGAACGGCGTCAGGTCGCCCAGCCCCTCGGCCCCGTGGAACTCGCCCGCCCCCGCCGGCTCGCGCCGCAGCGGCCGCTCGGCCCCCGCGAACACCGGCACGTCCTCCCGCCCGGCGATCTGGCGCAGCATCCGCGCGTTCCGCGCCGTCTTCTCCACCGGCACGTTCCCGCCCACGGCGGTGATCGCCAGCAGTTCCAGCTCGGGCGCGCCGAAGGCCAACATCAACCCCACGGCGTCGTCCACGCCGGGGTCGCAATCGATGATGAGGGCCTGTCTGTTCAAAGGCAGGCCTTCACGCACGCCGCCGCCAGAACCTCGGCGGAGTCCACCAGCGGAACCGACACGTCGTCGGCCGCCAGCAGCAGCGGCACCTCGGTGCAGCCGGCGATGACCACCTCGGCCCCGGCCCCGACCAGCGCCGCCGCCAGCCGCCGCATCTCCGCCCTCGGCGCCTCGCCCGTGTCGCCCGCCTTGACCGCGTTGATGCAGCCCATCACCGCCTGCCGGTCGGCCCCGGCCAGGCGCACGATCCGCGCCCCCCGCGCCTGCAGGGCCCGCGCATACAGCGCCTCGCCGCCCGGCGTGGCCAGCACCCCGACCTTCTTCGCCCCGCCGCTCGTCGCGACCGCGGCCGTCTCCTCGATCATGTCGATGAAGGGCAGGCCGACCTTGCGGATCCCCGCCGCCACCGCATGCGCCGTGTTGCACGGCATGGCCAGCACCTGGGCCCCGGCGTCGCGCAGCCGCATCGCCATCTGGCCCAGCACGGCGTCGGCCGCGTCCGCCGCCCGCTGCCGGTCCGGCACCTGCGGATTGATGTCGACCAGCATGCGGACGTGGTCGGCGTCCCTGTCCGCCGGAGTCAGCGCCTGCACCCGCGCCAGAAAGGCCGTCGTCGCCGCCGGCCCCATGCCGCCCAGCACGCCCAGTGTTCGTCTGGCCATCTCGCCTCCGTCGACGGTCGACGCCTTGCCAACCGCGCTTTCAGCCGCCCTTATGCGACGAAACAACCGGGAAACGCCAATGCAGACCGAGACCGAGGCCGCGACGGCCCTGATCACCAACGACGCCGTCGTCCTGGGCCTGCTGGCCGTCATTCTCGGCGGGGTGTTCTGGGCCTCGAACCTCAGCCATCCGTGGGTCAAGCGGTTCTTCACCGTCATCCCGGCCCTGCTGCTCTGCTATTTCCTGCCCTCGCTGCTGACCACCTTCGGCGTCGTCGATCCCGAGACCTCGCGGCTCTATTTCATCGCCTCGCGCTTCCTGCTGCCCGCCGCGCTGGTGCTGCTGACCGTCTCGGCCGATCTGCCGGCGGTGATCGGCCTCGGCCCCAAGGCGCTGATCATGTTCGCCACCGGCACGCTCGGGGTGATGATCGGCGGACCCGTCGCCCTGCTGCTGACCAGCTGGATCGCCCCCGAGCTGATGGGCGCCGGCCCCGAGGCCATCTGGCGCGGCATGTCCACTGTCGCCGGCAGCTGGATCGGCGGCTCGGCCAACCAGGCCGCCCTGTATGAGATCAACGCCCCCTCCCCCGACACCTTCTCGATCTGGATCGCCGTCGACGTCGTGGTGGCCAACATCTGGATGGCAGTGGTCCTGTGGATCGCCGCCAACCAGCGCGCCATGGACAGGCTGTTCCGCGCCGACACCACCGCTGTCGACCGGGTCCGCGACAAGGCCGAGGCCTATGAGACCGAGAACGCCCGCATCCCCTCGCTCAAGGATCTGATGTTCGTCGTCGCCGTCGCCTTCGGGGCCGTCGGCCTGTCGCACGCCGTCGCCGATCCCCTCGCCGTCTGGTTCGGCGACAGCTACCCGTGGGCCCAGCGCCTGTCGTTCGACTCCAGCTTCTTCTGGCTGGTGCTCATCGCCACCGTCATCGGCGTGCTGCTGTCCTTCACCGGCGCCCGCAAGCTGCAGGGCCCGGGCGCGGCCAAGGTCGGCTCGGTCTTCGTCTATGTGCTGGTCGCCACCGTCGGCCTGAACATGAACATCGCCGCCGTCCTCGACAGCCCCGTCTACTTCGTGATCGGCGGCGTCTGGATGCTGGTCCACGTCGCCCTGATGTTCGGCATGGCCTTCCTGATCCGCTCGCCCAGCTTCTTCCTCGGCGTCGGCTCCATGGCCAACATCGGCGGCGCCGCCAGCGCCCCGGTCGCCGCCGCCGCCTTCCACCCCTCCCTGGCCCCGGTCGGCGTCCTGCTGGCGGTGGTCGGCTACATCGTCGGCACCGCCGCCGCCTGGTTCACCGGCCTGGTGATGATGCAGGTCGCGGCCGGCGCCGGCTGAGGCCTCAGGGTACGATGCCGGTGATCTCGCCGACGCCCTCGTCCTCCTCGCCGCTCTCGTCGGGCAGGGGGATGGCGCGGTCATGCCGCTCCATGGCCTCGGCGTCGTCGCCGACCCGGTCGACCTGCTCGTCCAGGACGTCGGACGCGGCGTCGGGGGTGGTGGGTTGGGGATCGTTCATCGGCGGCTCCTGCTGACTGCGCGCAGGAAAAACCGGCCCGGCGCGCAGGTCGTTCCATGGCGCCCCGGATCGGACGGCGGCGGCCGTCGCCGGTCATTCCACCTCCGGCGCCCTCGTGCTAGCCAATGCTATCGGAAGTCAGGAGTCGGAGCGAACCATGGTTGATCGCAGGGCGTGGGCGGCGGACAGCCGGATGGCGGCGATCGATCCGCGTCAGACCCAGGCCAATCTCCTCGGCCGCAGGCGCGTCGTCGATGGCGTCCTGACCCCGTCAGAGGCGACGGCCCCGATCACGCCGGACGAATACGGCGCCCAGGACTTCATCATCGTCCCGGACTTCCTGAGCGCGAAGGAGTGCGAGCGGCTGACGGCGATGTTCGACCGGCTGCACGGCCTGGTGAAGCACCGCCGGATCGGCATCGATTTCTGGGAAGGCCGGATCGTCTACATGGCCGATGTGGCGGAACACAACGCCTCCGCCGCGGCCATCATGGGCGGCTTCCAGAAGCGCGCCACGGCCATGCTCGGCGACTTCTACGCCCTGACCCGGCCGCTCTGGACCGACACCGTCCAGCTCAATGTCTGGGAGCAGGGCTCCTGCCTGCCGCCGCACACCGACAACAGCAATCCCGACGGTTCGCCGCACAGCACCCCGTGGCGCGACTTCTCCAGCATCGTCTACCTCAATGACGACTACGAGGGGGGCGAGCTGTATTTCACCGCCCAGGACCGGGTGCTCAAGCCGCGACGGGGCATGCTGGTGGCGTTCAGCGCCGGCTATCACCACGAGCACGGCGTGCTGAAGGTCACGCGCGGCCGCCGCATCACCATGCCGGCCTTCTACACCTTCGATCAGGGCCGGGCCGACCATCACATCTATCCGGAGCTCTACCCGCCGGCCGCGCCCGGCGTGACGGCTGCGGCGCCCCCGGTCCAGACGCCGGCGCCCCCGGTCCAGGCGCCTCTGGCGATCCTGTCGCCCGCCGCCGCCAAGGCTCCGGTCTGGCAGCCCCCCGGCAAATGGCGGATGCCCGGAAGCTGACGGGTCGGGCGGCCTTCGCGATGCGCAGCCGCCGGAGCCCTACAGCCCCGCCCCCACCACGCTCTCGTAGCCGAACAGCCCCTGCGCCCCGCCCGTGTGCAGGAACACCACCGTCTCGCCCTTGAAGGCGCCCTTCCGCGCCAGGGCGATCAGCCCCTTCATCGCCTTGGCGGAATAGACCGGGTCCAGCACGATTCCGTCGGTCCGCGCCGCCAGCTTCAGGGCCTCGATCACGCCCTCGTCGACCAGGCCGTAGCCCTCGCCGACGTAGTCGCAGTCGGCGACCACCATCTCCGCCGTCACCGCGTCGGGCCGGCCCAGCAGGGCCGCCGTCTCGCGCGCCAGCTTCAGGACGTTCTCCTCCTGCTTCGGCTTCGGCGCCCGCACGCCGATGCCAAGCACCGGAACGTCCGCCGCCATCACCGCCAGCCCGGCCACCAGACCCGCATGGGTCCCGGCGCTGCCCGTCGCCGTCACGATCCGGTCGATGCGCAGGTCCAGCTCGTCGGCCCCGACCACGATCTCGCGGGCGCAGTCGACATAGCCCAGCGCCCCGACCGGGTTCGACCCGCCGCCCGGGATCACATAGGGCCGCCCGCCCCGCGCCCGCACCTCGGCCGCCGTCTTTTCCAGCTCCGCCGGCATGTCGCTGCCGCCGGCGACGAAGCGCACCCCGGCCCCGAACAGCCGATCCAGCAGCACGTTTCCGTTGGCGACATAGTCGTGCGCCTTCGACCCGGTCCGCTCCTCGAGGATCACCTCGCAGGCCAGGCCGTGCGCCGCCGCCGCCGCCGCCGTCTGGCGCACATGGTTCGACTGCACCGCGCCCTGGGTCACCAGGGTGTCGGCCTCCTGTTCGAAGGCCTCGCCGAGCAGGAATTCCAGCTTGCGCGTCTTGTTGCCGCCCCCCGCCAGCCCGGTGCAGTCGTCGCGCTTGATCCACAGATCGACGCCCAGCTCCTCGCTCAGCCGCGGCAGCGGCTCCAGCGGCGTCGGCAGATGGGCGAGGCGCACGCGGGGAAAACGGGCGAGGTGCATGGCGGAACTCCGGCTTGGGGTCATTGTCCCTAGCGCGGAGACGCGCCGCCCCCAAGCGTTCAGCCGTCGGCGACCGATTCCAGCATCAACCCGACGATGCGGTCGGGCGATGGCGCCGTCTCGGTCATCAGCAGCTCCAGTTCCGGCGCCAGCGACGGCGTGATCCGGGCGCTGGCCATCGACCAGTTATCGAAAGCGCGGCGCTCGATCGGGCGGCGGTCCAGCACCTCGATGTCCCGGTGACGCCGGTCGCGCCTCAGCCGCAGGTGCAGCTGATCCAGCAGGCCGGGATCGCCCTCGACCACCTGCAGGAAGCGGCCGTCGTGGACCGCCAGGGCGCCCGTCAGCCCGGCGCGCGCATTGTTGCGCTGCGCCTCGCCCAGCAGTTCGGCCAGCGGCGCCAGGTGCTCCGTCGGCATGGCCGCGACGCTGCGATACACAAGCCGGTCCAGTCGTGTGGGCATGGTCCCTCCCTCATCCGGCGCGGACCGTAGCCTTATTCGCCCGCCCGTCCACCAACCCATTGAAGTAACGACATTATGCCCGGTTGCGGACACAGACCTTGTCCGCCGCGTCCGGCCGGCCGTCCGAAAAAGCCGAAATCTCGGGGTCCCGCCCGGAACCGATCACGCCGACCGTTGTTTATCGGTCGGACCAAGCGGCGATGCGCGCTCGACTAGTCCACCAGCGGCCCGGCCTCTGCCACGCCCCCCCGACGCGGGCCGGGCCGCTACCTTCCTCACAGATGCTAGGGACCAGGTTCTAGGGACCAGGGATTCATGCCCCGCGTTTTAGAGGGCCCCGCTGGCCGACGCCGCCGCCCCCGGCCCCTGGACCCTGGCCCCTAGACCCTGGACCCTAGACCCTGGACCCTAGACCCTAGAACCTTTTCCAGGGA